>DATGSU010000034.1:0-8568 GCA_035302305.1 Wenzhouxiangella sp.
AGCGCGGTAATTGACCAGAAGGCGACGCGCAGCTGCTCCAGCGGCACGCGCAGCCGCAGCAGGCGGGTGCGCAGCATGACGCTGGCCGTCAGCGTGCCCAGCGCGCCGACGGTAATGGCGTGCACCGCCCGGCCCGGCGGCAGGCCCAGATCAAACCCGCGGCTCAGCCCCAGCAGAATCAGTCCGGCGCCCAGCCAGGCGTAGCCGGTGCCCAGGCCCACCAGATCGGCGCGCTGCAGGCAGCGCCACATTTTCCAGCGCAGCAGGCGAACGAGCGCAAACAGCCCGGCGCAGATCAGCGCCAGCCCGTGCAGCGCCGCCAGCATTTCAAATGGCGCGCTGGCCACGGCGGCAACCATGGCCAGCAAAATCACGCTTTCAACGCGCGGCTGAACCCGGGCCGTCAGGGCCCCGCCCGAGCCTTCTATAACGCCGGCGGCCGCCGGCGCAATCATGCGGCCGCCGAAAAAAAGCATGAGCATGGCAAACAGCACCACCGCCTCGCCCAGCACGGCATACAGGCCCGCGCCGCGCCCGGCCAGCGCCAACAGCTGAAAAATGACCGCCGCCAGGCAAATGGCGATGACCAGCGGCCCGGTGAGCTTGTTGCGCCATTTCTTGGCGGCCTTCATGAAGCGCGGCGCCGCTATGGCAGCCACGCCGACGGAAAAGGCGGCGTTGAAAGTCATGGCCAGCACGCTGCCCGGAAGCGTCAAATAGGTCAGCCGGGCCGCCACCCACAGCCCGATCAGCATCCACAGCCGGTCGGGCTCAATGCGGTTGACCAAAAAGCCGGTGACCACCGCCAGCGCATAGCCAAAAAACAGCTCGTGGGCGTGGCCGGTGGCGCTGGTCAGCCCCGGCAGCACCTCCCAGCGGCCCGTCCAGCCCAGCACAAACAGCGGCAGCACAAAAGCGCCGTAGGCGCTGGCCAGAGGAAAAAAGCGGGTTTCGGTAACAACCCGGGCAGGGGTGCCCGCCTTGGGGCGGCGGGCCGCCCTGGCCGGTGCCTTGTTGCTCATGAACCTACAGCCACCACACAAACAGCAAAAACAGGGCCAGCGGCAGGACCAGCAGCACCCACTAGACGATCAGATAAAGGGGCTTGTTGAACTCCTTGAGCGCCTTGCCTCTTTCGCGCAGCGCGTAGATTCTTCCAAACAGCCGGTTGATGAGCCCGGTGCTGTCCTGGTCGGTGTTGGGCGAGGCGGCGGCGGCCATGACGGTGCGGCTGAACCAGCGGTTGAAGGCGCGCGCCGGGCGGGTTTTAAGCGGGCGCTCAATGTCGCAAAACAGAATCAGCCGGTCCTGGTCGGTGTTGTTGTGGGCGTAGTGGATGAAGGTCTCATCAAACAGCACGGCCTGGCCGTCGCGCCAGCTGTGCTTCTGGCCATCGACATCGATATAGCAGCGGTCGTCGTTGGGCGTGTGCAGGCCCAGGTGATAGCGGATGGCGCCGGCGTAGGGGTCGCGGTGGCGCATCAGCTTGCTGCCAGCCGGCAGCTGGGCAAACATGGCCGCCCTGACGCCGGGAATGTCGGCCAGGAGTTTTGTGGTGGCGGGGCACAGCTGTTCGGCAGAGGGGTGATTGTCGCCGTACCACTTCAGATAAAAACGCTTCCAGCCGCGCCGAAAAAACGAATTGAAGCCGGCGTCATCACGCTTGTCGGACGCCCGGATATGGCCTTCGAGCGCCAGCGCCTCATCGCGAATCATCTGCCAGTTTTCCCGGATGACGGCCAGCTCGGGAAAAGCCGCCTCGTCGTGAAAGGGCTGCTCGGGCAGGCGCGAAAACAGATACATGATTACGTTGATAGGCGCCAGAAAGTTGTTGCCGTCCGACAGCTGGCGAAAAAAGCCGTAGCGCACCCGTCCGCGAAAGTGGACGTAAAGAATGCTGGCAACAAAGCCGGCCAGAATCAGTCCCGCAATCGTCCATTTGATCATGGGTATTTACCGTGTTTGTGCTGTAGCCAACGGGCTGCCTGAAAGAAATGCGGCCCGCTTTCAATTCTAGTCGGGAATGATGGCCGCGTTGTGCCGCAAAATCCCCGCGCGTGCGCCCGCAAAGGTGTATTCTACATTCCCGAATGTGCGCGGTGCGCTGCACAAAGCAACGGGAGCTCGGTCATGGCTGTTCAAAAACCGAAGTTTATCCAGGCCTGGGAATGCGTTGGCTGCGGGCGTATCGAGGCGCCGCAGCCCTGTCTGGGCATTTGCCAGGACCGGCCAATGGAGCTGGTGCCGAAAGCCGCTTACGAGCAGCTGGCGGAGGAATACGGGCGCATGCGCGAGCTTGTGCTGCAGCTGGCCCTTACATCGCCCCGGCCAGATCAGTGGGAGGCCGGCTACAGGGCGGCGCAAAAGCGGGCACAAGCGCTGGTTGATGCCCTGCAGCTTCATCCGGAACGAACAAAGGTGTCAAAATAGCGCGCTGGCCCCTATCCGCTTTCAAACATGACCGATCAACTGTCACTTGAAGACCTGCGCCAGGCGCGCAAACTGATTGCCGGCAAGATTGTGCATACACCCATGTCGCCCGTCGAATGCCTTGACGAGCCGGCCGGCGTGGAGCTGCGCCTCAAGCATGAAAACCTGCAGACGGCGGGTTCGTTCAAGATGCGCGGCGCCAGCCACAAGCTGGCGCTGCTGGCCGAAGGCGGCAAGAATTCCGCAGCCGGCGTGGTGGCCGCTTCGGCCGGCAACCATGCCCAGGCGGTGGCGCGCGCCGCGCGCCGCTACGATGTTCCGGTTACGGTGGTTATGCCCACCACGGCACCCATGACCAAGGTGGCCGCCTGCCGCGCGCTGGGCGCAACCATTGAACAGATCGGCACCACGCTCGAAGAAGCCACCGATCGTGCCCACGAGCTGGCCGCCGAACAGGGGCTGACCTTTATTTCACCCTATGACGACTGGGACATCATTGCCGGACAGGCCAGCTGCGGCCTGGAAATGCTGGAAGACTTTGAAGACATGACCACCGCCGTGGTGCCGCTGGGCGGCGGGGGTTTGCTGGCCGGCGTGGCGCTGGGGCTCAAGCTGCAGCGCCCCGACATTCGCATCGTCGGCGTCCAGGCCGAGGAGGTTGCGCCCTGGAAGCCTTTTCTTGAAACCGGCGGCTTTGACGAAATCAGGCCGGGCGCGCGCACCATTGCCGACGGCATCAGCGTCAAGGCGCCCGGCAGGCTGACGCGCCAGGTGATTGGCAAGTACGTGGATGAAATTGTCACCGTGGACGACAACGCCATTGCGCGCGCCATTGTCAGGCTGCTGGAACTGACGCGCACCATTGGCGAGGGCGCCGGGGTGTCTGCGCTGGCGGCCCTGCTCGAAGGCCGGGTTTCGCTGTCGGCCAATGAGCGGGTGGCGTGCGTGATTTCCGGCGGCAACATCGACATGTCGCTGGTCGGCCGGTCCATAGACTTTGGGCTAAGCGCCAGCGGCCGGCTGCTCAGCATTGTGGTGACTCTGCCCGACCGCCCGGGCAATCTGGCCGGTCTCATCAACGAGGTGGCCGGTTTGGGCATGAACGTGCGCGATGTGCGCCACCGTCGCGGCGAGCTCAATGTGCCGGTGGGCCTGACCGCCATTACCCTGGAGCTCGAAACCCGCGACCGCCAGCACCAGCGGCAGCTGATAGAAAAGCTTCGGCAGCGCGGGCATGAAGTGACGGTGCTGGCCCCGGACGCCTGAGTTTTCATTCTTTTTTCGATTCGGCCCGCAAAAGATGTAAACTGGAGTCAGCTAACCTGGCCTGAACGGAGAGTCGCATGCGTACCGATGGCTACACGCCGGCCATACCCTTTGCGCGGCTGGTGGAACTGGCGCGCAAATACGGGCCTGAAGAACTGCGTGAAAAGGCCGCCGACCCGGACAGCGTGCTGGCCAGCGTAAAAGGTGAAATCTGCCCGTGCGTGCGCGGCGAGCCCTGCGTGGTGGCCGCGCTGGCCGACGAGTTTCGGCGCCTGGCGGATTCATTCGAACGCCAGCAGGCGCAGATCAACCCCGGCAGCCCGCCCGCCAGGCTCGAGCAGTTCGGGGAGCAGGGAGTCGAATCCGGGCATCAGGAGGACCAATGAACCCACGCCGTTTCATCATCAACCGCTCGGCCGACCGGCCGCTGACCGATTCGCCGGGCCGTTTCCCGGTGCCGCGCAACCTGGGGCTGTCGGGCCCGTCGCGCGTGGGCAAGGGCAAGCGCTGGCCGGCCCCCGAAGATGCAAAAAACCCGCTCACGCTGAGCATTTATCGCTACGAGCCGGGCATTGACGAGCACCCGCGCCTGGATCACTACACCATTGATGTGGACAAGTGCGGCCCCATGCTGCTCGACGCGCTGATTTACATCAAGAATCACATCGATCCGACCCTGACCTTCCGGCGCTCCTGCCGCGAGGGGGTTTGCGGCTCATGCTCCATGAACATCAACGGCCGCAACTGGCTGGCCTGCACCCAGCCCATCGAAGAACTCCGGCAGCCGGTTCACGTCTATCCCCTGCCCAGCCTGCCGGTGATCAAGGATCTGGTTGGCGATCAGACCCATGTGCTGGCCCAGTATCAGAGCATTCGGCCGTGGATGCGCAACGAAAGCCCGGCGCCGCCCGATCGCGAGCGCCTGCAGTCGCCCGAAGACCGGGCAAAACTCGACGGGCTGTATGAATGCATTTTGTGCTTCTGCTGCACTTCGGGCTGTCCCAGCCACTGGTGGAACGGCGAGCGCTTTCTGGGCCCGGCCACCCTGCTGCAGGCCTACCGCTGGCTGGCCGACAGCCGCGACGAGGCCACCGGCGAGCGCCTGGACGAGCTGGAAGATCCATTCAAGGTGTACCGCTGCCACACCATACTCAACTGCACCCGCACCTGCCCCAAGGGCCTGGCGCCGGCCACCGCCATCGCCAAAATCAAGCAGATGCTGTTTTTGCGCAAGATCTGAAGCCGGCGGAGGCCGCCATGACCGACCATGTTCGCATTGCGCGCATTTACGACAGGCCGGACACCGGCAAGGCCGCGCGCGTGCTGGTCGACCGCGTCTGGCCGCGCGGCATTTCAAAGGATGACGCTGCGCTGGATTACTGGATGAAAGAGGTGGCGCCCACGGCCGAGCTCAGAAAGTGGTTTGGGCACGACCCCAGGCTGTGGGCCGCCTTCAGGCAGAAATACGAAAAGGAGCTGCGCGACAACGATGCGCAGAAGCAATGCCTGGACGAGCTCGTCAAGCTGGCCCGCACCAAGCCGCTGGCGCTGCTCTACGGCGCAAGGGACCGCGAGCACAACCAGGCGGTTGTGCTGCGCGAAGTGTTAGGCCGCAGGCTGAAAGGCAGCGGCTGAGCGCGGCCGACAGCCGCGCCGCTTTCGGTCAGTCGCGCCAGTAGTCGTTGGCGGCCGCCACCGTCTGAAAGTACAGCGCCACGGTTTGCGACACGGCAATCAGCGCGTCGGCATCGGTGCTGTATTCGGGGCGCTGGTCAAACAGCACTTCCTTGTCTGGCTGGGTGGTGGTGACCGCCCGGCGCGCCAGGGTGACCGCCAGGGCAAAGCCCTCGTCGGCATTGGCGGTGATCAGGCTCAGCGCGCTGGCGGCGCTGTCGTTGTCGGCGGCTTCGTCTTCGGCCAGCGCGGGCGCACAGGCCAGCGCGGCGGACACCATAACGGCAAACAGCACATTTTTCATGATGCATCTCCTCGGGTCGGGGTGAAAAGCTGCGGTCGGGCCAGGCCATGATGCCGGCGCCGGACAGCCTGAGGATCAGCTTATCATGCGGTGAAAATGAATCAATGATCGATCAGCTCTAACCACCGCGATTTTTGCGTACCCGCTCCTGCGCGTTGCGAAAGGCCATCTCGATTTCGGCGTTGTCGTACATGGGCATGGGCGCGTCGGGCTCGGGGTCGCGCAAAATATAGGTTGCGCCGCAGTAGGTGCACGATTCCCGGCCCGAGCGATGAACGGGAATATAGACGCGCGGATGCGCATTCCAGATTTTCATGGCGGCGGTGGGGCAGGACAGCGGCAGGTCCTCCCAGCCGATTTCATATTCTTGCTGCTCGGAAGCGGGTCCGAGTTCACCTTGTTTGCGTTTGGCAACCATGTGGGGCAATTCCTTCGCAAAAGCGGATCGATTCGACGGCTATATGGTAACGGCTTGTCCTCCGCGCCGGCGGTTTGGCGCCCGTTATCGCGGAGCGGCTGTTATTCTAGCGTTTTGACTGCCAAGTTTGAGGATGGCTGATGAGCACGGACTGTGATGTTGCCATTGTGGGCGCCGGCCCGGCCGGCCTGTGTCTGGCGCGCGCGCTGGACGGGCTGGGTCTTAAGATCATGCTGCTGGAAGCGGCCGACCGCGACAGGCTGGCCAGGCCGCCCGAAGACGGGCGCGAAATTGCCCTGACGCACGCATCCAGAAGCCTGCTGGAAAAGCTGGGCGTGTGGCAACATATCGACCGCGCCGAAATCAGCGATTTGCTGGACGCCGAAATCTACGACGGCGACAGCCTCGAGCCGCTGCGCATCAGCCGCCACGACGGCGGCAGCGAGCAGCTGGGCTGGCTGGCCGCCAATTACCAGATCAGGAAGGCGGCCTGGCAGGCCGTCAGCGGGCAGTCCGACATTGAAATGATTCTTGGCCGGCGGGTGGAGGGCACGTCGCCAAAAGACAATGCCCGCATTCTGCGGCTGGAAGGCGGTGACGAAGTCAGCGCCCGGCTGGTGGTGGCCGCCGACTCGCGCTTTTCAAACATGCGGCGCGCGGCCGGCATAGGCGCGCGCATGCGCGACTACGGCCGCAGCATGCTGGTGGCACGGGTGGAAATCGAGGCCGACCACGGTCACGTGGCGCGCGAATGGTTTGCCTATGGCCGCACCCTGGCGCTGCTGCCGCTCAACGGCCGGCGCGCTTCGGCTGTCATTACCCTGCCGACGGCGCAAACCCGGCGCCTGGCGGCCCTGGATGCCGAACAGTTTGGGGCCGAAGTCACGGCGCTGTACGAGAATCGCCATGGTCGCATGCGCCTGATCGCCGACCGTCACGTCTACCCCATGGTGGGCGTGTGGCCCGACCGGGTAGTGGTCGATCGCCTGGCGCTGGTCGGCGATGCCGCCGTGGGCATGCACCCGGTCACGGCCCACGGCTTCAATTTGGGGCTCAACAGCGTGCGCGTTCTGGCCGATGAAATCAGTCGCTCGCTCGAGCGGGGCAATGAAGTGGATGCGCCGGCGGTTCTGAGCGGCTTTCAGCGCCGCTCGCGGGCGACCAGCCTGCCGCTGTTTGTGGCCACATCAACCGTGGTGGGGCTGTATACCGACGAGCGGGCGCCGGCGCGCCTGGTGCGCAGCACCGTGCTCAGGGCCGCCAGCCGGCTGGCGCCTTTCAGGCGCGCCATTGCCGGCCAGCTGACCGGTCGCGGCAGCCTGCCGGCGCCGGTCGAGGCGCTCAGGCGGCGCGTGTTCGAGCCGGGGCGGGCGGCGGACTGAGCCCGCCGCAGCGCTGCCGTCAAGCGTCGCCCTTGGGCTTTGCGGCCACAATGTCGACCACGTCGCCATCGGTGGATTTAAGCAGCAGCCTGCCGTCGGCGGAAATGTCAAAGTGGCGGATTTCGGGCAGCCGCTCGAAAAATGCCCGCTCCAGCTCCATTTGCTGCTCGGCGCAGGCCATCAGGGTGGCGCCCGGCTGCTTGATTTCCAGGCCTTCGCCACTCAGCCGATAGTCGGCAAAGTAGCGGTTGCAGGCCGACTGGCCCGACAGCCGGCTGTCGTCGTCGAACAGCAGGGTCATGCTGATTTCGTCTGGCACTTCTTCTGCGCCGACCCGTTCAATCCGCCATTCGGCGCTGGTCAGCAGCGACAACGGATCGCCGCCACAACCGTTGAGCGCGCCATCGTCAAGCGTTTGTACGCTGGCCTGCCAGGGATGAGGCATGCCGGTGGCCGAATCGCGGCAAATGCGGCTGTGGAAAGCGGCCACAATGCCGGTGTCTTCATTGCGGGCAAAAACCTGAATCAGATCGCCTGCGCGGTCCTGCTGCAAAATTTGCAGGCTGTCTTCAACCTGTCCGTAGTCGCGCACCAGCCGGGCGCGGTGGTCATCTTCAATCTGCAGCATCCAGCCGGGCTCGTTGCCGCTGGCCCGTTCGGGCATGGGCAAATCAGCGCTTTCGCTGTCCAGCCCAAGCTGTGCGGGGGTAAACAGCTGCAGCTCGCCCAGATCCGCGCTGCGGCGGGTGGCGTCCAGCAGCACCGGACCGGTGTCGCGCAAGAGAATGTCATCAAGAAAAACGCGGCTGCGCATGGTCAAAAGCGCGTCACTGCCCACGGAATGCCTGAAGCCCAACTCCAGCGGAACGGGCACCTGACGGCCGTCGAGGGAGGTGTCGTAGCTGCTGATGCGGTGCACGCCGGATTCATCAATACGATCAAAGCGCGTGTGCACCACCGCATCTGCAGGCAGCGCGATGCGCTCGCGGTAGGTCAGGCTGGCAACGATTTCCATGCGCTTCATGCTTGCGGCGGCAGACTCGTCGGCATCATCTGCGCCCGGGCGCAGGTTGAAGGTGCAGGCGGCCGTCAAA
>DATGSU010000035.1:0-11386 GCA_035302305.1 Wenzhouxiangella sp.
GTTGGACAGGTCACAGGTGTAATAGCTGGCACTTCCTCCGTCGGCCTCAATTTCGGACAATGTTTCCTTAAGCTTTTCCTCACCACGGGCAACCAGAATCACTCGTGCGCCGGCACGTGCCATCATCAGGGCCGTGGCGCGGCCGATGCCCGATGACGCACCGGTAACAACCACCGTCTTGCCCCTGACCTGGCCGGACAGGGAGCGATCGATAAACAGTTCGGGATCCAGGTGGCGCTCCCAGTAGTCCCAGATCACCCACGCATAGTCTTCGAGACGCGGCACCTCAATGCCAGAGCCCCTGAGAGCTTTTTCGGCATCGCGATTGTCGAAGCTGGTTGGATAATTGAACATGCCCAGCATGTCTTCGGGAATGCCCAGATCATCCAGCACCTGGCCGATGATGCGGCGCACCGGCGGCAGCATGGTCAGTCCCTGCTTGATTGGCGCCGGAATAAAGCTGAACAGCCGCGCATCAAGGCGCATGCTCATCAGGGGCGCGTGCGCAGCCTGGGCAAACAGGTTCATGACGCGACCAATGCGTTCCGGCCGGGGATCGGTCAGATGAAAGCACTGTCCGTCAAGACCATTCTTGTGGGCAATGTGGTCCATGGCCCGGGCAACATAATCAACCGGGACTATGTTGATGCGGCTGCCCTCCAGCCCCAGGGTGGGCATCCACGGCGGCAGCATGCGGCGCATTTTCTGAATCAGCCGGAAGAAGTAATACGGCCCGTCGATCTTGTCAATCTCGCCGGTTTTTGAATGCCCAACCACAATTCCGGGCCGGTAGACGCGCCAGGGGATTCGGCATGTGCGGCGCACCAGCCCCTCCGCCTCATGCTTGCTGCGAAAGTACGGGTGCGAGAGCCCCTCGGCCTCTTCGAACATGTCTTCCCGAAACGTGCCGCGGTACAGTCCGGCCACGGCAATGGACGAGGTGTGATGGAAACAGCCCGCCCTGATTTTTTCAGCAAGGGTAATGGCGTGGCGGGTGCCCTCGATATTGGCGGCCTCATTGCTCTGGCTGTCGGCAGCCATGTCATAAATCGCGGCCAGATGGAAAAAATGCCTGATTTTTCCGTCAAGCTTTTCCGCATCGGCCCCTGAAACCCCCAGCGCCGGACGGGTCAAATCACCGGTTACGGCGGTCAGCCGGCTTTTGCTTTGCGACCAGCGCTCGGCCACCAGCGAATTGAAGCGGGCTTTTGAGCCACGCCTGACCAGCACGTACACATGCCCCTTGCGCTTGAGCAGCTGATCTATCAGATTGCGGCCTATAAAGCCGGTGCCGCCGGTTACGAAATAGCTCATTTGTGCATCCTTTGGAGACTGAGTGCCGGTGCTTTAAAGATACCGGCTTGTCATGAACGGCGCCAGTCGTCAGGCAGCTTCGGCCTGCGCCAGGCAAACTGCAGCCGTTGACCGCCTGCCGTGCTCGTGCTAGAAAGACAGCAAGTGCATTCACACAGGGAGGTTTGCGATGACAGATCTGGCTGAAAGGTTTGAGCAGGCCGCCAGGGACGCCCACAACCTGGAGGACAGGCCCGACAACGACACCCTGCTTTTGCTTTATGCCTATTTCAAGCAGGGGCGCGAGGGCGATGTCAGCGGCGAAAGGCCCGGATTCTTCGACTTTGTCGGCACAGCCAAGTACGAGGCATGGGAAAAGCTCGCGGGCATGGAAAAAAGCGAGGCCAGACAAAAGTATGTCGACCTCGTTGAAAGCCTGAAGTACTAGCCCAGCCGCCGCCGTGCCAGCCGCAGGCCCCAGCACCCCGGACCGGATTTTGAACACTGCCCTGCTGCTGTTCAATGCGCATGGCGAAAGACATGTAGCCACCAACCGGATAGCCGATGAGCTTGGCATCAGCCCGGGCAACCTGCATTACCATTTCCGCACCAAGGAAGCCCTGATATCGGCTCTTTTCAAACAGTATGAAAAGCGCATGCTGGAGCTGCTGGCGGCGCCTGGCCCGGCCGTGGTCCACGTTGAGGACATCTGGCTTTTTCTGCATCTGGTGTTTGAAACCATCGGCGAATTTCGGTTTCTGTACCGCGACCTGACTGATATCAGCAGCCGCTTTCCCGGGCTGCGCCTTCGTTTTCAGGCCATTTTGAAGCTGTCCATGGCCGCCGCCAGGCAGCTCAGCCAGGGGCTGATGGACCAGGATGAGCTGGCGGCCACGCCCGAGGAACTGGACGCGCTGGTCAGGAATATTGTGTTGATATCCACATTCTGGATCGCCTTTGATCAGGTGACCGAACGAGACGGCGAGCCCAGGCCCAAGCGCGCCGCCTGGCAGGTCATGAGTCTGATCAGCCCCTGCCTGGTCGGGCCGGCTCGCGATGAAATGAAAGCGCTGGCACAGGCCTACAGAATGCAGGCCGACTGAGCACCTGAAAAAAAAGACCCGGAACCATGTCCGGGTCAAGATTGTGCGGCAGCTCTGCAGGCTGCCGCGGGGCACATAAAGCGGGTTCTTCAGCTTTTGCCGGCCGTTTTTTTGGGCGCGGCCCTGCTCGAGACTTTCTTTTTGGCTGTTTTCTTTTTGGCCGTTTTCTTTTTGCCGGCGGCAGATGCAGCTGTCTTTTTGACTGCGGGCCCTTTTTGGGCAGACAGATCGCCGACCTGCCTGTTCAGCTCGGCAACGCGCTCACTCAGCTCGGCAATCTCGTCCGAGGTGGGCACACCCAGGCGCGACAGCGCCCGGGCAACGCGCTGTTCAAAGACTTTCTCCAGCCGGTCCCAGTTGCTTTGCGCGGTTTCGCGCACCTTGTCAACGCGGCTTTCAACCTCTTCACGCACGCTTTCGGCTTTCTCGCGGCTGCGGCTTTCCACCTTGCTGCCTTCCTCAATCAGGCGCTCAAACAGCTTGCCGCTTTCTCCGAACACCTTGTTGCCGGTCTCTTCCAGCGACTTCCTGCCCTGACCAAGCAGCCTGCTGCCTTCCTTTTGGGCCAGCGCAAAGGCGCCCAGCCCGGCCAGCCATATATCGCTGGCATAGTCCTGCATTTGTGAAGCTGCGCTCTTGCGGGACGCAGTTTTTTTGGTTACTTTTTTGGCAACCTTCTTTTTGGCGGTCTTTTTTACCATCTTGATTGCTCCTGTTTGGGTGCAGCATCGCCGGGCGAGCCGCTGATCAACGGGTTCATGATGAAATATAAACCTTGTTTCTAGAGCTGGCACACTAAACCATGAATACTTCAGACTGGGCGGCTTTTCCCTATCAATCAAAAGCATATTTGTATCCCGGGGAGGCGCTGGCCGAATCATGGGACATTCTTCACCGGGGTGATGCCGAACCCCTGCCCGCCAGCAGCGACATTCTGGAAGCATGGCGTCGCTATCATGCCGGCAACTTTGCCGGTGCCGTTGCTCTGGCCGATGAAATCGGCCCGGATGCCCACGCCGTAGCCAACAAGGCCAGCGGCATTTATGCCGACTATCTGGAAGACGACGAAAACACCCGGCTGGCCATTTACAAGGCGGGCATAAACCGTGCGGAGAGCGCCATTTCAACTCACCCGGATGACGCCAATGCGCATTACTTTCATGCGTTTCTGCTGGGCCGCTACAGCCAAAGCATCTCCATTGCCAGGGCGCTGTCACAGGGCATTGGCGGCAAGGTGCGTGAATCCCTTGAAAATGCTCTTGAACTGGCCCCGGAGCACGCCGAGGCCCATACCGCCCTGGGCCTGTATCATGCCGAGATCATCGGGAAAATTGGCCGGATGGTGGGCCGGCTGACCTATGGAGCCAGCATTGACGAAGCGCTTGATCATTTTGAACGGGCGCTGTCGCTGACGCCGGACGCACCCATTGCCCATCTTGAATACGGCAATGGCCTTTATCTCATGTTCGGCGACAGGCGGCTGGAAGAATCCAATGCGGCCTACAAAAAGGCGGCATCCATGAAGCCGGTTGACGCCATGCAGCGGCTTGACATGGAGTTTGCCAGGGCCAGTATTTGACGGCTGCCGGCGTGCTCAATCGCAGTCTGCACAAAGCCGGGCAACCAGGTGTTCGGCCTCCTCGGCGGGCAGAGGCGCATCATCGGCGCCCAGCAGCATGACCCAGTGCAGCAGGTTCTCGAACTCCGTTCTGAAGTTCATCACCACATTGTGCGGATCGGGAACCAGATTGTGGTCGGCGACCAGTCCGGAACAGACTTTTCCGTTGTAGCTCAGAATGCTGATTCCCATTCCCATGGAGCCGGTCTGCGGCACCCAGAACATCATTTCGCGCAGCCTGGCGCCGGCAAGATAAAGCGGCTTTTGCGGCCCGGGAACGTTGGTCAGAACCGCTGAAGCCTTGCGGCTGAACATCTCCAGGGCAGGCTTTTGCAAAACCGCAGGCCCCATGCCCAGCGCCGCCAGCGCGCCCAGGGTCATCGCCGCCTGCCTGGATTCCTTGAGCTTGCGCATGTTGTCCGCCACCTGGTAGACGCGCCGCAGCGGATTCTTTTCGGCAATTGGCAAGTCCAGAAAAACCAGCCCGAAGTGATTGCCCAGCTCCGGCGCGTGATCCAGAGGCCGCAGGTTGACCGGAACAGTGGCGCGCATGCTGGCCTGACCGGTGCTGGCGCCGCATTTGTCCACATAACGGTGCAGCGCGCCGGTCATGACGGCAATCAGAATATCGTTGACCGAGCAGCCGAGAATCCGGCTGACGGCCTTGACCTCATCAAGCATGATGGGTTCGGCCCAGGCAATGTTCTTGCGCACGCCAAGCCGGCCACGAAACGGCGAGCGGGAATCATCCGGCAAAAGGAACGCCTGGCCCAGCTCGCCCATCAGCTCCGCGACCGAAGCGCCCGCGGCCTGCGGGTCGCGCACCACACCCGCGCCATACTCAAGTGCCCTGGCCCCCATTTCCTGCAGCATTCCCAGCCCGGAGCGTGCTGGCGCAGCCAGGCGCCTGAACACGCCCGATGAGGCCGCCCGCTTTTCTTTCCAGCGCCTCGAGCTGCTCGTCTCCAGAGATTTTTGCCTGTCGGCTTCCGTCAGCGACAAAAGCACCTGAATCAGCGCAATGCCGTCGGCATAGCAGTGGTGAATGCGGGCGATAACGGCCGGGCCGTGCAGATAATTTTCGACAAAATGAAACTGCCACAGCGGCTTGGTCTTGTCCAGGGGCGTTGATGCCAGGCTGGAGACCAGCGCTTCAAGCGCCTGCTTGTCGGCCTTGCCGGGCAAGGCGGTACGCACCACATGCGAGCGTTCATCAAACAGCGCGTCGGTTTCCCACCAGCTGCCGCGTGGCGTGTCCACGGCTTTTTGACGAAAGCGGCGAAAAGACAGAAAGCGGCTTGTTACCAGTTTTTTAAAAACGTCAAACTCGACCGGGCGATCAAGAACGATCACGCCGGTAATCATCATCAGGTTGGTCGGCTGCTCCATACGCAGCCAGGCCAGGTCCACTCTGGAAATCGGGTCTCGTTTGCGGCCTCGCATGCCGTTATCCATTGACAGCAACTGTCCGGATTCTTTCACGGCCACCCGTCCGGGTCAATCCACCAGTGATTATGCAGCCACCGTTCAGCGGTTCAAAACAGCAGGTCTGCATGACTTCATCCCGGCCAGACAGCACTGCTGAAGAGGCGCGCATCAATGGATTTGGTGAGTCGACCCTTCTGTTTTGGCCGCTGCGTTTTGCACCAGATCGTAAGGCAGCTTGACCTGGTTGAGACCAAACTGCTTGAGCAGCGGCTGCAGCTGGTGGTGAATCAGCGGATACAGCTGGCGCGTCAGTGAACCATGACTGCCCTTGAAGGTTTCGAAGCTGACGGGCTCGCCCTGAAACTGTGAATATACCGCCTGCAAAACGAGTTCTATTTTGAACAGGGGCTGTTCGGACTCGCTTTCGCTGCCGCTTTTTCTGCCGTGACACAGCATGCGCGCCGTGACCTGGTACTGGGGAAGCTCGGCCTCATGATTCATTTCGCGCGGGCTGAGCTTGAGCTCAACCTTGGTGCTGAACGGCTGGTCCGGCTTGACGATTTCGTTGAGATCGGCATTCAGGCGGGTGACTTGGGTATGGGACAGGGAAAAGGTCTGCAGCAGGTTGGTCATGGAATGGCGGCTTTGTGATTTGAACAGAATTACATGGCAGTCAGGACGGACAGTTTCAAGCGCGCGCCCAAAACAAAACGCCCGCAGCTGCGGGCGTTTTGTCTGTTATTGGCCCAAAGCCCGCCGATCAGGGCGCAAACTCAATCACTTCAACTGCGCTGTCGCTGCCGTCCTCTTCACCAAACCCGAGCGGCAGGTAGTCGTTGACCAGCCACTTCATCAACTGGTTGGTGTAAAAGGGGCTGACCATAACGCCGCTGCGGCCGCCGGGCAGTATTTCGCCAACGGTCGGCTTGCCGGGCGACATCTCGGCCACCGTGCGGCGCGCAGCACCGTGGTTGAACATGAAGTCATTGACGCCGCTGGCGCGCACCCCGTGTGACGAGGCATCGACGGTCTGATAACCGCCGCCGCGCGCCACGCCCGGCAGCCCCTCGTCCAGATCCTGCAGCCCGCCGCCGTTGGGCACATTGAAAGGGTCGCTGTTGACGGGATGCTCGAAGACGATGCGGTGCAAACGCCCCCAGCGGTAGTCGTCCAGATCGGTGGAATTGCCGAAGGCCGGCGCAAACTCGTCGCTGGCCAGCAGCTCCAGCGACTGCGCAAGGCTGGCCAGCAATACGGTATCGCGGGCGCTGGCTGCGTCCGGCGCTCCTTCAACGTTGAAAAACGGAACGCCGGATGCGCCCGTGCCCTGCCCCGTTTCAAAATCATCCAGAAGGTGGTGCAGCGCCCTGAGCGCATCGCCGGACCCCGGCCTGTACTCGCCCAGCTGCAGGGCAGCCAGCGTGGCATCGACGGTGTTGGCAATGGCCTGGCCGCGCCACACCGAATAAATGGTTGCCGCCACGGAATGGGCCACCTGCTCTTCGGATGGCTCAACACCCGGAGGGCTGCCCGGATCAAAACCCTCGGTCAGGCCGGTCGGCGATGAAAAGTCCCACTCGGCCAGTCGCGCGACCGCTTCCTGGATGCCCTCGTCAAGGGCAAACTGCGCCAGCCCCGGCCAGGCGTCTTCATCAACCGCGTTTTCAAACGCCTGCAAAATGTGAGGCACCAGCAGTTCGGCGTCAAGCATGCGGGTGTCGGCCTGCAGGGCCTTCATGTCGTCGACGCTGACCGGGCCTGCGGCCAGCATGTCCTGAAGCGCGCGGTCGATGCGCCCCATGCGCAGCTCCGAGTACGACGGGTTCAGGTAATACAACCCGTTGCCGCCCGGGCGCAGCTTGTTGAGCACATTGTTGTCCAGGGTGGTGCCCACGGGGTCGTTGTTGGCGTTGGCGATGTAGCCGCTTTCGGGGTTGATGACGTGCGGCATTTCCGATTTGGGCAGCGACGCAAACGGGGCACCGCGCGGCGAGTCCTCGTTGGCCGGCAGCCAGTCATGGCCCAGCGCGCCGGTGCCGTCGCGCAGCAGGAAAGGCGGCACACCACCGCCAACCGTCATGTTTTGCAGGTCTTCGCGAAGCGGCACGGCGCCGGTGGTGAAATAGGCAATATTGCCTTCCACATCGGCATAGGCAATATTCTGCGAGCCAAAGGTCCAGTTGTCGATGACGGCCTGAAACTCGTCCATCGTCTTGGCACGTTCGAAGCCGCGCACCGAGGCCAGTTCGAATGTGGCGCCCCAGCCGGCGTACTGGATGGAGACGGCCGAATTGGCGCCGGGCTGGGCCACGATGGGGCCGTTGTTGCGGCGCGGCACCAGAAAGGTCACACCGCCGGCATCGTAGCCCACACTGGCCGGCTCCACGTTGTCGGGCACGCCATCGCCGATGTTGTTCACAAAGTAGCTCTGAAAGGCGTACAGCAGAGGCTCGGCGCCATCTTCATGAACCGTATGGGTTGGCAGTCCGTAGGCGTTGGTCAGTGTTTCTTCCATGAAATAGTCGGTGACGTCGATTTCATGATTGGTCAACCCCCAGCAGATGTTCAGGTTGCAGCCCAGCAGCGTCAGCGGAACCCCCGGCGGGGTAATGCCGCTGACCACCCGGTTCTCGTCGCGGATGACGATGTTCTCGTTAATCATCAATGCCGGCATGGTCAGGCCAAGATGGGGATCGTTGGCCATGATGGGATAGCCGCTGTCGGTGTGGTCGCCCGACACAATCCACCAGTTGGAGCCGGCGCGGTTTTCAGCCCGTCCCACAGTGCTTTGCAGCAGCGGCACCTGCTGCACGCGTTCCATGTACTGCGACAGGCTGTGCAGGACAGTGTCATCCACCTGCGGCAGGTTGTTCCAGCGAACCGGTGCCGGCGCGGCGGATGACGTTTCCAGTCCCTGCGTGGCGGCACCCGTGCCGGGAGCGACTGCACCGCTCACGCCAATGGCCTCAAGGAAGCCGGGAATGGTTACGCGATCATCCATGGGCGCGATGCGAACCAGATCTTCGAAATAAAGGGCCTGGCCATCAATACCCGCGGCCTGACCTGCCGTTTCGTAGGCCGCCAGGCGCGTGGTGCGATCAACCGCGCCGGAGTCGAAGGACAGCTGAAAGGCCAGCAGCTTGCCAATGATGAGCGAGTCGACGGGCGACCAGCGCTCCACGCTGGTCAGCTCAAGCGCGCCGTATTCCGGCGGCAGCTCCTCGGCCGAGGCGATATAGGCGTTGACGCCGTCGGCATAGGCCTTGACCCAGTTCTTTTCATCGGCGTCGAGCTGCTGCCAGGTGGCCAGCGCGCCGCGACGCAGGCCCAGGGTGCGCAGCTCCACATCGCTGGCCAGGGCGGCGGGCCCAAGAAGCTCGGCCAGCGTGCCGGATGACACCCGGCGCAGATAATCCATGTGGAAAAGCCTGTCGCGCGCGTGGAGAAAACCGCGCACAAAGTTGACGTCGCTCTCGGTTTCGCCGACGATAGTGGGAATACCGGCTTCATCTATATACACGCTGACCGGCGCCGTAAGCTCAGGCGCGGAAACCGTCTGCGCATGCAGACTGGCAGCCAGCAGCATTCCAATGATCAAAACAAATGACTTTTTCATTGGCTGGTCCCTTTTATGAATGGTTACGGGATCGATTATGGCATATTGCTGCCTGCCACCACCGCCGGCGGCGGCTGTTGCCGGAAATGCACGGAGAACATGCGAAACTTCGATGCGGGCAGCGGACTCCTGTGCTGCACCGCAAACGCTTATAATACGCCACCGTTTCCAGGGTGATTTTTCGCACTTTGGGTACCGACATGGCACACAGACCTAAGGAGTCGACATGACCCAGACAGTCGCCCGCTTCAAGGTTGACTATTACCAGTTTCTGAAACCCGACGGCACGCTGGTCGATGACCGGCAGGTGCCGCAGGTTGCCAGGGACTTTGACCGCCTGGTCGAGCTCTATGAACTGATGAGCCTGACCCGCGTTTTTGACGCCAAGGCCGTGGCGCTGCAGCGTACCGGCCAGCTGGGCACCTATGCGTCCAGCCTCGGCCACGAGGCCGCCCACGTGGCCATTGGCGCGGCAATGAAACACGAAGATTGCCTGGCGCCCATGTACCGCGAGTACGCCGCGCAGTTTTATCGCGGCGTGAAAATGTCCGAGGTGCTGCTCTACTGGGGCGGTGACGAGCGCGGCAACAATTTCAGCGGCCCCGAGCACGATTTTGCCTGGTGTGTGCCCATTGCCACCCAGTGCCTGCACGCCGCCGGCGCCGCCATGGCCTACAAGCTCAACAAGGAGGACCGCGTGGCGGTGTCCGTCGTTGGCGACGGCGGCTCTTCCAAGGGTGATTTTCTGGAAGCCATCAACGCCGGCAGCGCCTGGAAGCTGCCGCTGGTTCTCATCATCATGAACAACCAGTGGGCCATTTCAGTGCCGCGCAGCAAGCAGAATACAGCTGCCACCCTGGCACAGAAAGGCATTGGTGCCGGGCTGCCCAGCATGCAGGTTGACGGCAACGACCTGATCGCCTGCCTGTGGGTTATGGACAACGCCATTGAGGCGGCCAGAAGCGGCCGGGGTTCGTTTGTCATCGAGATGATCACCTACCGTCTCAGTGACCACACCACCGCCGATGATGCGCGCCGCTACCGTCCCGACGAGGAAGTGGAAGAGGCCTGGGAGCGCGAACCCCTGAAGCGGCTGAGAACCTACCTGGTCAACAACGGTGTCTGGGACGACGACAAGGAAGAGGCCCTGCTGGCAGAATGCCGCGAGGCCGTGGATGCCGCTGTGGAGGATTATCTGGACATGGTCGAAAACAACCCCCAGCCGGTTACGGCCATGTTCGACCACATGTTTGCCGAGCTGCCGCACGATCTCATCGAGCAGCGCCGCGAGGCCCAGCATCATGAACAGGAAGGAGGACAGCTCTGATGACTGCCATTACACTGATTGAAGGCGTCACCATGGCGCTGGCCCGGGCCATGGAGGAAGACCCTTCGGTGGTTGTTCTGGGCGAGGATGTCGGCGTCAACGGCGGCGTTTTCCGCGCCACAGCCGGGCTGCACGAGCGTTTTGGTGATGATCGCGTCATTGACACCCCGCTGGCCGAGGTCATGATCGCCGGCATGAGCGTGGGCATGTCAACCCAGGGCATCAAGCCTGTGGCCGAAGCCCAGTTTTGCGGCTTTACCACGCCCATGCTTGACCACATCATGAACCATGCCGCCCGCCTGAGAAACCGCACGCGCGGCCGCATGTCATCACCCATGGTGCTGCGCTTTCCCACCGGCGGCGGCATTCGCGCCCCCGAACACCACTCCGAAAGCCCGGAAGCCCTGTTTGCACATACCCCGGGCCTGCGCGTGGTCACGCCGTCATCACCATCACGGGCCTACGGCCTGTTGCTGGCCGCCATTCGCGACCCCGACCCGGTCATCTTCATGGAGCCCAAGCGCATTTACCGCTGGGTCAAGGAAGAGGTGGAAGACAACGGCGAAGAGCTGCCCATGGATGTCTGCTATACGCTGCGCGACGGCGACGACATCACGCTGGTCAGCTGGGGCGCCATGATCAAGGAAACCCTGGAGGCTGCCGACCAGCTTGAAGCGCAGGGCCTTGGCGTGGAAGTGATTGACGTGGCCACTCTCAGCCCGCTGGACATGGACACCATTATTGAATCGGTGGAGCGCACCGGGCGCTGCGTCATCATTCAGGAAGCGCCCAGGCACTGCAGCGTGGCCAGCGAAATTGCGGCCGGCCTGGCCGACGCCGGCATCTGGCACTTGCAGGCACCGGTCAAGCGGGTTTGCGGCTACGATGTCACCATGCCGCTGTACCGCAACGAAATGAAGTACATGCCAAGCGTGCAACGCATTGTTGACGCGGCCCAACAGGTTCTGGAGGTTTCATGAGCATTTTCAAGCTGCCCGATC
>DATGSU010000036.1:0-9700 GCA_035302305.1 Wenzhouxiangella sp.
GACCCCGTATTTTCTGCCGCCCCGCGAACTCATCGGCGCCCTGCAGTCGGCCGCCATACGCGGCATTGATGTTCACGTTGTTCTGCCCGAGCGCAGCAATCTGCGCTATGTGGACTGGGCCACGCGCAACATGCTCTGGGAGCTTTTGCAGCGCGGCGTGCGGGTCAGTCTGCAGCCGCCACCGTTCAATCACGGCAAGCTGTTTGTCGTCGACAGCTACTACAGCCTCATTGGCTCGTCCAACTGGGATCCGCGCAGTCTGCGCCTGAATTTTGAGCTGCAGGTGGAAATCTATGACGGTGCACTGGCCACAAAACTGTCGCGATATATTGACGAGCGTGCTGACGCCGGCCGCGCTGTCATGCTGAAAGATGTCGACCAGCGCAAATTCCTTGTGCGCCTGCGCGATGCAATCTGCTGGCTGTTCTCACCCTATCTTTAAGGCTCGCTGCGCACACATAACCTCTTGCCAGCGGCAAGGAACTTGGTAGAATCCCCTCCGTTATGCGCTATCACATTCTCCTTGCCATTGTTCTCGTTGCGCTGTGGCTGGCCATATCCGGCATCTACACACCGCTGGTGTTTTCATTTGCCGTTGTATCGGTCACCCTGGTGCTGTGGCTTTCCACACGCATGGATGTGGTCGGACGTGAGCACAACCCGTCTCTTTTTTCATGGCGGCTGCCGGTCTACTGGCTGTGGCTTTTGTGGCAGGTTGTGCTGGCCAACGTCCACGTGGCCAAACTGGTGTTTCGGCCCGGACGCGTCAGCGCCCGGATTTTCACCGCGCCGGCACCGCAGAAAACCGCCATTGGGCGCGTCACCTACGCCAACTCCATTACCGTCACGCCGGGCACCATCACCATGTGGCTGGACAAGGATCAGCTGCAGGTTCATGCCGTTGATGAAGAATCCGCCGACGGGGTAAAAAACGGCGAGATGGCCGCCATGGTCAGCTGGCTTGAAGGTGCCGGCAGCAAAAGGGATCCGTCATGAGCACCGTTTTGCTGATCACCACGCTGGCCATATTCACCACCATGACGCTGGCCCTTATCCGCGCCATCATGGGGCCAACCGTTTATGACCGCATAGTGGCCGTCAACATGTTTGGCACCAAAACCGTGCTGGCCATAGCCCTGATCGTCTTTATCACCGGCCACAGCGACCTGCTGGACGTGGCCCTGGTCTATGCGCTGATCAATTTCATTTCGGTCATCACCATCCTCAAGCTGTCGCACAAGGGCAACCTGGCCGCGGCCGGCAAGCGAGAAAGGGGTCGGGCCGATGATTGAAACCATCATCAACTTTCTGTCCTGGTGCATGCTGCTGGCCGGGGGCCTGGTGGGCATTGTTGGCGGACTGGGCGTGCTGCGTTTTCCGGACATCTACACCCGCATGCACGCCGCCGGCATGACCGACACGCTGTGCACGCTGCTTATTATTGGCGGGCTCATGCTGCAGGCCGGACTGAGCATGCTGACCCTCAAGCTTCTTGTCATTTTGCTGTTCATGCTGTTTACATCGCCAACGTCCGGCCACGCACTGGCCCGGGCGGCCTGGATGGACGGCGTTGAACCGGTGCTGGGCGTCAAAAAGGGAGAAGACCCATCGAATTCCTGATTGACATTGCCATTCTGTGCCTGCTGGTGGTCACGGCGGTCATGATTGTGCGACTGCGCAATCTGTTTGCCTCGGCCATGCTGTTTTCCATTTATTCCCTGCTGTGCGCCGGGCTGTTTACCGTGCTTGATGCCGGCGACGTGGCACTGACCGAGGCGTCCGTCGGCGCGGGCATCAGCACGCTTTTGATGCTGGCGGTGCTGGCCGTGGCCCGACGCCATGAAAAGCCGGTGTCCAAAAACAACCTGGCCGCGGTCATTGTCGTGGTGGTTACCGGCGCCGCCCTGACCTGGGCCACCTGGGAGCTGCCCCCGTTCGGGCAGCCCGACAACCCCATACACATGCATATTGCGCCACATTATCTGGCCAATACCGAAGCCGACCTTGGCATCCCCAACGCAGTGGCCGCCATTCTGGCCGACTACCGCTCCTTTGACACCATCGGTGAGGCTTATGTCATTCTCACTGCCGGGCTGGCGGTGTGGTCGCTGCTGACCGTTGCCCCGCCGGGGAGGCGGCGCAGGAAGCGCGGCGACGCCGAAGCCCGGGATGAGGAGCGGCAGGCATGAGCGAATACGCCATATTACGCATCGTCGCCCGCTTTCTGATTCCGCTCATCATGCTGTTCGGGCTCTACGTTCAGTTTCACGGCGACCAGTCGCCCGGCGGCGGTTTTCAGGCCGGCGTCATCTTTGCCGCCGCCTGGATTCTGTTCGTGCTCATCTACGGACTGGAAGCCGGATTCAAGGTCATTCCGCAGCGCGCCATGTTCATTCTCATGTGCTGCGGCGTGCTCATCTATGGCGGCACCGGGCTGTTCGGGGTCATTCTGGGCGCCCATTTTCTTTCTTTCGAGCCTTTTTTGAGCAACCCCCAGGCGGCTGAACAGTTCGGCATCATCTCCGTCGAGCTGGGCGTCGGCCTGACCGTTGCCACCGTCATGATGGTGCTGTTTTCGCTGTTTGCCCAGCGCCGCCAGCTGCTCGACGAAGTTTCCGGGGAGGACTGATGGCCGCACTGGGGCACTACAATTACTGGATTGTCATCACCGTCATGATGATCGGCTTTTATGCCGTGATTGCGCGCGGCAACATGATGAAAAAAATCATGGGACTCAACCTGTTCCAGACCGCCGTTTTCATCCTGTTCATTTCCTCGGGCAAGATCATTGGCGGCGCCACGCCCATTCTCGAAGAGGGCGTCACCGTCTATTCCAACCCCCTGCCGCACGTGCTTATCCTGACCGCCATTGTGGTGGGAGTGGCCACCACGGCCGTGGCGCTGGCGCTGGCCATGCGCATCAACGAAGCCTATGGAACCATGGAAGACGATCTCATCATCGATGATGAGGCCCGCAGCGAAGGGGACCATCACTCGTGACCATTGTTGAATTGATGCCCTTCAGCGTGCTGGTGCCGCTGATTGCCGCACCGGTATGCGCCATGCTGCCGGGCCGCAACCTGCCGTGGGCACTGGCAACGCTGGCGGCGCTTGCCAGCGCAGTCATTGCCGCCACTGTTCTGCCGCACGTCATGCACGAAACGCTGCACTATGCCTTTGGCAGCTGGGAGGCGCCCATAGGCATTGAATATCGCGTTGATGCCGCCAACGGCCTGGTGGCGCTGATCATCAGCGCGGCGGCCGCACTGGCGCTGTTGTGGGCGCGCACCAGCGTCAATCACGAGCTGCGGCCGGGCAGCCAGAGCGTATTCTACGGGCTGACCCTGCTGTGCCTGGCCGGGCTGATGGGCATCGTCATGACCGGCGATGCCTTCAACGTGTTCGTGTTCCTCGAGATCTCCTCGCTGTCGTCCTACGCCCTGATTGCCCACGGCCGCGACCGGCGCGCACTGGTGGCCTCTTTCCGCTACCTGATCATGGGCACGGTGGGCGCCACCTTCTACCTGATCGGGCTGGGTTTTCTCTACATCATGACCGGCACGCTGAACATGGTTGACCTGGCCCAGCAGCTGCCGGCCGTGGCCGACACCCGCGTGGTGCAGATGGCACTGGTGTTCATCGTGGTCGGCACGGGACTGAAGGCCGCCATGCTGCCCCTGCACCTGTGGCTGCCCAACGCCTACACCTATGCGCCCAACTTTGCCAGCGTGTTCATTGCAGCCACCGGAACCAAGGTGGCGCTGTACGTCATGATTCGCATGATCTTTACCGTGTTCGGCTATCAGTACAGCTTCAGCGCCATTCCGCTGGGCGCAGTGCTGATTGCCCTGGCGGTGGCCGGCATGTTTGTGGCCTCGTGGATCGCCATGTTTCAGGTCAACCAGAAGCGCATGCTGGCCTGGTCGTCGATTGCCCAGGTGGCCTACATGATTCTGGGCCTGGGGCTGGGCACGGTGGCGGGGCTGACGGCCACCTTCATCCACCTGTTCAATCACGCGCTCATGAAGGCCGCCCTGTTCATGGCCCTGGGCACCATTTTCTACCGCATAGGCTCGGTGCGCATCGAGGCCTTCCGCGGGCTGGGCCGGCAAATGCCGTGGACGCTGACCGCCTTTGCGCTGGCCGGGCTGTCCATCATCGGCGTGCCCACCACCGCCGGCTTCATCAGCAAGTGGTATTTGATTCTGGCCGCCATGGAAACCGGCGACTGGCTGCTGGTGGCACTGATCGTGATCACCTCGCTGATGGCCGTGGTCTATATCTGGCGAGTGGTCGAGGCCGCCTGGTTCCACGAGCGCCCCCAGGGCGCCAAAACGGTCAGCGAAGCCCCTTTGACCCTGCTGGTGCCCCTGTGGCTGATGGTCGGGCTCAACTTCTGGTTCGGCCTTGACACGCGCCTGCCGGTGGCCGCTTCGGGCGCCGCCGCCAAATCCCTGTTTGGCGTGTTTGCGGGAGTTGCCCCATGAGTCCGCTGAGCGTTGTCCTCATTCCGTTTGCCGGCGCCGTCCTCATCGGCCTGGCGGCAAAACTTCCCCGCCTGCGCGATGCGCTGAGCTGGATCACCGCCATTGCATTTTTTGGCGGCATCATCAGCCAGATCGGCCCGGTGCTGGAAGGAGCCGGCCGCAGCCAGACTGTCTGGACCCTGCTGCCGGGGCTGGAATTTGCGTTCAGCGTTGAACCGCTGGGGCTGGTGTTTGCGCTGGTGGCCGGCACTCTGTGGCTGGTGGCCACCCTGTATGCGCAAAGCTACATGAAGACCCTGCGCTACGGCAATTTGGGGCGGTTTTTTGCCCTGTACGCCATTTCCCTGGGCGCCGCCGGCGGCATGGCTTTTTCGGCCAACCTGCTGACGCTGTTCGTCTTCTACGAGATTCTGACCATTGCCACCTACCCGCTGGTGGCCCACGACGGCAGCGCCCAGGCGCGGCGCGGCGGGCGCATCTACCTGGGCTACCTGCTGGTGTCATCCATTGCCCTGCTGCTGGTCGGCATTATCTGGACCTGGGCGGCCGCCGGCACGCTGGACTTCATGCCGGGCGGGGTGCTGATCGGCCGGCTTGATCCCTCGTGGCTGCCGCTACTGGCCGGCCTGTTCATGTTCGGCATTGGCAAGGCCGCGCTCATGCCCATCCATCGCTGGCTGCCGGCCGCCATGGTGGCCCCGGCGCCGGTCAGCGCACTCCTGCACGCCGTGGCTGTGGTCAAGGCCGGTGTGTTTACCGTCATCAAGGTCAGCGTCTACATCTTTGGCATCGATTTTCTTGCCCGGACCGGCGCCAGCCTGTGGCTGGCCTGGGTGGCGGCCTTCACCATTCTGGCCGCGTCACTGATTGCGCTGACGCTCGATGACCTCAAGGCGCGCCTGGCCTACTCCACCGTCAGCCAGCTTGGCTACGTGGTGCTGGGCGCCATGATTGCCACGCCGCTGGCCATTCTGGGTGCCGTCATCCAGCTGGCCGTGCACGCGGTGGCCAAAATCACCCTGTTCTTTGCCGCCGGCGCCATCCAGGTCGCGCACGAGCGCACCAAGGTGTCCCAGCTGGGCGGACTGGGCCGGGTCATGCCGGTCACATTCGCCGCCTTTGCCATCGCCAGCATGAGCATCATCGGCGTGCCCGTTTTTGCCGGCATGTGGGCCAAGTGGTATCTCATCGCGGGCAGCCTGCAGGGCGGCCACTGGGCGTTTGTCATCGTGCTTCTAGCCAGCTCCCTGCTCAACATCATGTACCTGCTGTCCATTCCCGCCAAGGCATTTTTCGGGGCCCCGGCCCGGGGCGTTGACGACAGCAAGGTCAGGGAAGCGCCCTGGCCCATGGTGGCCGCCATGGTTGTCACCGCCGGCGGCTGCGTGGCGCTGTTCTTCTTTCCCGAGCCGCTGTACATGCTGGCTCAACTGGTCGCCGAAGGAGGCAAGGCATGAATGACCCCGCCCATCATTCCGGCGGCTGGGCCGACAATCCTGTTGTCAGGCGGCGCATTCGCATTGCGCTCTACGTTCTGTGCGCCCTGCTGCTGATCGTCGAACTGTTCGTCAGCCGCACCGGCCACAACCGCATTGAGTCCATCCCCCTGATGTACGCCGTGTACGGTTTTGGCTCGCTGGTGTTCGCCGTTGTGGTTGCCAGGGGCCTGCGCGCCCTCGTCCGGCGCGACGAGGATTACTATGATTCCTGAATTTCATCCGGTTTGGCCGTTTTTCATTGCCGCCCTGCTGATGCCCGTCACGCGCGGCGCACTGCGCAAGGCCGTTCTGCTGGCCGCGCCCATCATCGGCGGCCTGCAGTTTTTCGGCATGGAACTGGACGTCAGCCGCCACATGACCCTGATGGGCCTTGAGCTGACGCCCTACCGCGCCGATTCGCTCAGTTTCATCTTCGGCATCGCGTTTCACATCGGCGCCTTTCTGTCCATTCTGTTTGCGCTCAGGGTGCGCGATACCCTGCAGCAAATCAGCGGGCTGCTGTACGTGGGCGCGGCGCTGGGCGTGGTTTTTGCCGGCGATTTTCTGACCCTGTTCATCCAGTGGGAGCTGCTGGGCCTGACTTCGGCCGGCCTGATCTTTGCCTCGCGCACGCCCGAAGCGGTGGCCAACGGCCTGCGCTACCTGGTTTACCAGGTGCTGTCGGGGGTCATGCTCACCGCCGGTGCGCTCATGCTGTGGCTCAACACCGGCGAGCTGTCGTTCGAGGCCATGGAGCTGGGCAGCGCCGCCACCTGGTTTGTGTTTCTGGCCTTTGGCATCAAGGCCGGCTTTCCGCTGCTGCACAACTGGATTCCCGACAGCTACCCGGCCGGCACGCCCACCGGATCGGTTTTCCTGTGCATCTTTACCACCAAGGCGGCCATCTACGCCCTGGCGCGCGGTTTCCCCGGCACCGAACTTTTGATCTACATCGGCGCCACCATGGCGTTTTTCCCCATTTTCTACGCCATCATCGAAAACAACCTCAGGCGCGTGCTGTCGTATTCCATCATCAACCAGCTGGGCTTCATGCTGGTGGGTGTGGGCATTGGCACCGAGCTGGCGCTCAACGGCACCGCCGCCCACGCGTTTGCCCACATCATCTACAAATCGCTGCTGTTCATGTCCATGGGCGCCGTGCTGCAGCAGGCCGGCACCGTCAGCGCCGTCAGGCTTGGCGGCCTGTACCGCCGCATGCCGTGGACGGCCACCTTCTGCATCGTTGGCGCCGCGTCCATTTCGGCCTTTCCGCTGCTGTCGGGTTTTGTCTCCAAGGCCATGATCATGACCGCGCTGGTGCAAACCGATCACGTGTTCATCTGGCTGGTCATGCTGTTTGCCTCGGCCGGCGTGCTTGAGCATGCCGGCATCAAGATTCCGTATTTCGGCTTCTTTTCCGACAGCGGGCAGGCCCGTCCCGAAAGCGTGAACAACGCCGGCGAGGCGCCGCTCAACATGCTTTTGGCCATGGGTCTGGGTGCCTTCCTGTGCATTGCCATCGGCGTGTGGCCGCAGGGACTGTATGCCCTGCTGCCCTACGGCGGCGACTACTGGCCGTATGAAATGGGCCACGTGGTGACGCAGATGCAGCTGCTGTTCTTCGCCACCCTGGCCATTGTGTGGATGCACCGCTCGGGGCGCTACCCGGCCGAAATTCCCTCGACCAACCTGGACGCAGACTGGCTGACGCGCCGGCTGGTGCCCGCCTTTGCGCGCCGTGCACACGCCAGGATGGCGGCAATTTACGAGCGGCTCGGAAACGGCCTCTGGCAGGCCGGCTCCACCTTGATCATGCGCAGCGTGGATCGCGGACTGGGCCGCGCCTGGTCGGTCAGCGGCATGGTGCTGTGGGCCCTGGCCGTCTTCACGGCCGTGCTCATCGTGGGCCTGCGCTACTGACCGGGCGCTGTTGACAAGCTGTTATTGATCATCACGACGACGGTCAACCACGCGGTACTCAACCTCAATTACCCCGTCCTCCCGGCGGCGGGTGCCGCCCAGCAGGCGCCTGATGCCCAGCACCACAAAGCCGATAACCGCCAAACCTGTGGCCACAGCCAGAAAAACCAGGCCCAGAATAAAACTGAGGGCCAGAACACCGATGGCCGCCAGCGCCAGCCCAAACCGGGCCAGCGGGCTTTGCGGCGGCTGATAGAATTGTCGCCATGGATTGTGCATGCTGGATAAGACCTCATGAGTGAACCGGTGTTCCTGTGTTCTGCCGAAGACCTGGCTGAAGGTCAGTATTGCGAGCTGCAGGTCAATCATAACAATGAGCCAGTATGGCTCATTGCCACGCGCCACAACGGCCAGCCGCGCGTGTGGCTCAATATCTGCCCGCACCAGGGGCGGCAGCTCAACTTTGCGCCCAACCGCTTCCTGACCGACAAGGAAAACCGGCTGGTCTGCGTTCACCACGGCGCGGTGTTCGAGCCCGCTGAAGGCGTGTGCATATCCGGGCCCTGCCGCAACGCGGAACTGCGCAGCGTCGAAATTCACGAAACGGACGGCCGCGTCATGGCTGTCTTCAACCTGTAGCAACGCGCGCCCACAGCAAACGGCCAATTGCCGCGCAGCCCGCATTCCGGTACAGTGAATACAAGCCACAACCGGAGCCTTCAACCATGCGAAAGTTCTTTCTTTTCACTTTCCTGGCTTTATTTCTCAGTGGCTGCCAAAACAACGAACCGGCGTCCACTGCTGTCGAGTCATCTGCACCCGTCGCCGAAAGCGCGCAGACTGCCGATGCCAGCGACAGCCCCGAGCCTGCCGCGAGCGTTGATGACTGCAGCCTGAGCGTTGGCTGGGACCCCTGGGAGCCGTATCATTTCAAACCCTCGGGAAGCAAGGTCAGGGGACTTGATGTTGACCTTCTTGAAAGCATTGCCGAGCGCGCGGGCTGCAGGCTTGAATGGGAGCAGGGTAGCTGGGTGTCCATGCTGAGACTGGTTGAATCGGGCGAGCTCGATCTTCTTCTTGGCGCCACGGAAACCCCCGATCGCAAGGCATTTGCCTATTTTTCCGACCCCTACAGGCAGGAGTCCTTCCGAATCCATGTAAGCGCGGAGGAGCTTGACAGCTGGTCGGGCAAAACCTTTGAAGAACTGCTGAGCAACGGCTTCAGGCTGGGCCTGACCAGCGGCTATGTTTACGGAGACAAAATCGACACGGTGCTGGACAACGCCGAATACCAGGAGCAGATTGTCGACGTGCCGGTTGGCGAACTCAACTTTGTCAATCTGATGGATTTCCGCATCGACGGATTTCTTGAGGACCCGTTTGTAGCCGCCAGCATCAATCAGCGCCGCGAATGGGGCGTGCCTCTTGAAACCCTGCCGCTGGATCTGCACAGCGGCAATGTGCGCGTCATGTTCAGCAAGGCCAGCGTTGAACCAGAAACGGTTGAGCGCTTCAACAGAGCGCTGGCAAGCCTGCGCGACAGCGGAGAATACGAGCGCATCACCGGGCGCTATATCAACTGAAACACAAGCTGCCCGGCCGGGCATTCAAAACAGCAGGTTGAGCCCGATGATGGTCACGGTGATGAAAATAATGCTCATGGGCACGCCCATGCGCACAAAATCCCTGACCTTGTACCCGGCCGGCCCCATGATGAGCGCGTTGGCCGGATGCGTGGGCAAAATAAAGGTGTTTGAAGTCACCAGCCCGATAAGCAGGGCATAAACCGCCGGACTGGCGCCGGTTGCAATCGCG
>DATGSU010000037.1:0-6895 GCA_035302305.1 Wenzhouxiangella sp.
TGTTTGACACGTTTGTTTGCGGTTGGCGCTAAACTTTGTTCATGTGCCTGATCGCTCTTAAATTTGCGCCCGGTCAGCCGCGGTTTTTGCTGCTGGCGGCCAATCGGGATGAGGAACATGCGCGGCCGGCGCGGCCCATGGCGTGGTGGGGCGGCGGGCGCGATGTGCTGGCCGGGCGCGATGAGCGGGCCGGCGGCACCTGGATGGCCGCCGGCCGCAGCGGGCGCTGGGCGGCGGTGACCAATTTGCGCAATGGTGTGCCGGCGGCCGGGCGGCGCTCGCGCGGGGATTTGCCCACCGGTTTTGTGGAAGGCAGCCTGTCGCCTGAAGATTATGTGCGCCGGGTGTGGGACAGGCGCGCGGACTACGGGCCGTTCAATCTGCTGGCCGGCACGGCCGAAGCGCTGTGGTATTGCTCGTCGGTGGTGGCGCCGCAAAGCGTGCCGCCCGGGGTGCATGCCCTGTCCAACGGCCGCCTGGACGAGCCGTGGCCCAAGTCCAGGCGGGTGGCCACGGCCTTGCGCAGTCTTTCGGGCGGCGCCGCGGTTGACTGCGAGCGCCTGTTCGGGCTGATGGACGACAGGCAGGCGGCGCCCGACGAGGAGCTGCCCGACACGGGCGTGGGCCTTGAGCTGGAGCGCCTGCTTTCACCGCCCTTTATTGTCGGCGAGCGCTACGGTACGCGCTGCACCACCATTCTTTCGCTGCGCAGACGGGGCCGCAGCCTGGCGGCCGAGCGCAGCTTTGACGCGGCGGGAACTCCGGTGGGGGAGGTTCACTACGGGTTTGGCCCGGCCTGAAGCCCTGTGGCAGGCAGTTTCTTTAAAGGTTGACGGCGGCAAAGTCGGCCAGCCGCGAGCGTTCGCCGCGCTTCAGCGTGATGTGGCCGGCGTGTGGCCAGTTCTTGAAGCGGTCGACGGCGTAGGTCAGCCCCGATGAGGTTTCGGTGAGGTAGGGGGTGTCGATCTGCTCGATGTTGCCCAGGCAGACAATCTTGGTGCCCGGCCCGGCGCGCGTGATGAGGGTTTTCATCTGCTTGGGCGTCAGGTTCTGGGCTTCGTCGATAATCAGGTAGCGGTTGAGAAAGGTGCGGCCGCGCATGAAGTTCATGGCGCGCACCTTGACGCGGGCCGAGATGAGCTCGTTGGTGACGGCCCGGCCCCAGTCGCTTTCGGCCTCGTCGCCTTCGGTCAGCACTTCCAGATTGTCGGTCAGGGCGCCCATCCAGGGCGTCATCTTTTCTTCTTCGGTGCCGGGCAGAAAGCCGATTTCCTCGCCCACGGACACGGTGGCGCGGGTCATGATGATTTCGCGGTACAGCTTGTCGTCGAGGGTTTGTGCCAGCCCGGCGGCCAGGGTGAGCAGGGTCTTGCCGGTGCCGGCCGTGCCCAGAATGGTGACAAAGTCGATGTCGGGGTCGAGCAGCAGGTTGAGGGCAAAGTTCTGCTCGGTGTTGCGGGCATGAATGCCCCACACGCCGTGGCGGCTGTTGCGGTAGTCGCGCGCCACTTCCAGCACCAGGGTTTCCTTTTCAACCCGGCGGACGATGGCTTCCAGGCCGTTGTCGTCGTTGATCTTTATGCATTGATTGGGGTGCCATTCCTCGTCCGGGGCGGGCGTGATGCGGTAGAAGGTGCGGTCGCGCTCGGTCCACGAATCGCGGGTGTCGCGCTCTTGCCAAAAGCGGTTGTCGAGCACGTGCAGGCCCGAATACAGCAGGCTCAGATCATCGAGCACGCGGTCGTTGTAGTAGTCCTCGGCGGTAATGCCGTGGATGGCCGCCTTGATGCGCAGGTTGATGTCCTTGGACACCAGGATGATGCTGTGATTGGGCCAGCGCTGCTCCAGGCTGAGCGCGGCGAGCAGGATCTCGTTGTCGGCCAGGCTGCGATCGCCGATCAGGCCGGCGTCGTTGTCAAAGGCGGTGGTTTGAAAGAACAGCCGCCCGCTGCCCGCTTCCAGCTGCACGCCGTCCGGTTCGGTCAGCGCCAGCCCGTCGTCCAGGCTGTCGGCCTGATCCATCAGTTCGCCAATGAAACGGCTGACCTGGCGCACGTTGCGCGACACTTCCGACAGGCCCTTTTTGGCGCGGTCCAGCTCTTCGAGCACGATCATGGGCAAAAAGATGTCGTGTTCGGCAAAGCGAAACAGCGCAGTGGGGTCGTGCATGAGCACGTTGGTGTCCAGAATGTACAGGCGCGGACGATCGGCCATGGGCGGGGCTCCGGGGAATGTGTTGGGGCGGTCAGGACAGCTGGCGCACGGCCTTGAGCACGTCTTCGACGTGGCCGGGCACGCGCACCTTGCGCCATTCGCGCACCAGCCGGCCGTTTTTGTCGAACAGAAAGGTGCTGCGTTCTATGCCGCGCACCTGGCGGTCGAACATGTTCTTGTCCTTCATGACGCCAAACTGGTTGCACAGGGTTTCGTCGGGGTCGGCAATGAGAGTGAACGGAAAGTTGTGCTTTTCGGCAAAGCGCTGGTGGCTTTTGAGCGTATCGCGCGACACGCCGGCAATGCGACAGTTCAGCTTGGCAAACTCATCATGCAGGTCGCGAAAGTCCTTGCCCTGGGTGGTGCAGCCGGGCGTGTTGTCGCGCGGGTAGAAGTAAAGCACCAGCGGCTGGCCGGAAAAATCGTCGAGCCTGACCGGGCTTTTTCCGGTGGCTTCAAGTTGGGGTGAGGTCAGCTGAATGTCTGTGTTGGTCATTTATGCGTAAAAGTTTTGTTCAGATTGGATTTTAAGGGCGGTTGCCGGCGCGAATGGCCGAAATGATGGGTTACACTAGCGCGCTATCAGGATACTTGCGCCTGAAAGGGGCCGCAAGCGGCGCTCTCCGAAACCAGCCTGTTGCTGCGGGGATGAGGCCGTCACAATATTTGCAAGCAACATCTGATTTGGCGTGTGCCGCAATGACAAGAACCGGAACTGTACTGACACTGATGCTGGCGGCCGCTGTGCTGAGCGGCTGTTTTGGCAAGTCGCGCGAGCCGATTTACAAGGCCAGCGAAGAAATTGACGCCATAGAGGTGCCGGCAGACCTGAGCCAGCCGCAGGTGGGGGCCGTGTATAACGTGCCGGGCTATTCGCTGCCCGAGCTGGCCGCCACCGGCAATGAAATGCTGCCGCCCACCGTTCAGCCCAGCGAGGTGGCCGAGCATTCGCGTTCGCAAATCCGCTTTGGGCGCAGCGGGCTTTATCTGGCAATTCAGGACGAGCCCGACAGCGTGTGGCGCCGCCTGGGCTTTGCGCTCAACCGCGGCGACATGCGCCTGGAAAGCAGCAATGAAGATGAATTTGAATACGTTTTTCAGCTGAATCACGAGCCCGTTGAGTCCGAAAAAAGCGGATTTGGCCGGCTGTTTTTCTGGCGCAAGGCCGAGCTGATTGACTACAGCGGCCGCTACCGGATTGTGGTTGGCAAGGTGGCTGAACGCGGCATTACGGCGGTGGAGCTGCTGGACGCGGACGGTGAAGTGCTTGATTTTGACCGCGCCGAATACATTCTGGCCGGGCTGCGTGACCGGCTTGGCTGACGGTCAGCACTCCAGGTGCTTGAGCTTGCCGGGCACGTCTTCCCATTTCCGGGCGTCTTCCGGCGCTGGCTTCATTTCGGTAATTACCGGCCATATCTGCGCGAGTTCGGCGTTCAGGTCAATAAAATGGATCTGATCGTCGGGCACGTCATCGTCGGGGTAAATGGCCTCGACCGGGCATTCGGGCTCGCACAGCGTGCAGTCGATGCATTCGTCGGGGTCGATCACCAAAAAATTGGGGCCTTCGTGAAAACAGTCCACCGGGCACACTTCCACGCAGTCGGTGTATTTGCACTTGATGCAGTTTTCGGTGACTACAAATGTCATGAGGCAGGGCCTTGCATGGTGAGACAACAGCGCCGGCCCGGGAATGCGCGGGTGTCGGGGCCGGCAGGTGCTAAACTGTTATTTTAGCAGCTGTGCTGCGCCTGTATGACTTGAACGGAATTCCTGCCCTTGTCTGAATCTGCCCATATCATCCCCGAAAAAGTTCATGGCATTCGCCCGGAGAGCATCAGCCTTTCGGCCCGCAAGGTGATTGAACGCCTGCAGAATGCGGGCCACCGGGCCTATGCGGTGGGCGGCTGCGTCAGGGATTTATTGCTGGGGTTTCAGCCCAAGGATTTTGACGTGGCCACCAGCGCCACGCCGGAGGAGGTGCGCAGGCTGTTTCGCAATGCCCGCCTGATTGGCCGCCGGTTTAGGCTGGCGCACATCCGCTTTGGCCGCGAAATTATCGAGGTGGCCACGTTTCGTGGCGCGGGCAACGGCGGCAAGGGCGACGGCCAGCACCGCGAGCTGGACGACGGCCGGCTGGTGCGCGACAACGTGTGGGGCAGCGAGGAAGAGGACGCGCGCCGGCGCGACTTTACCATCAACGCGCTGATGTACGATCCGCAGACTTCCACGATTCGCGACTATGTGAACGGCCATGAGGATATAGGCGCACGGCGTCTGCGTCTGATTGGCGACCCGGTGACGCGCTACCGCGAGGACCCGGTGCGGCTGCTGCGCGCCGTGCGCTTTCAGGTCAAGCTGGATCTGAGCATGGATCCGCCCACGGCCGGGCCGATTCCCGAAATGGCCGAGCTGCTGCGCGATATTCCGCCGGCGCGGCTGTTTGATGAAATTCTCAAGCTGTTCATGAACGGCCATGCCTGGCCAACCTATACCGCTCTGGCGCGCTTCAACCTGTGGGCACAGCTGTTTCCCGATGTGTTTGATGACCCGCGCCAGCCGCCCGTGCTGGTGGAGCAGGCGCTTAAAAGCACCGATCAGCGGGTGGCGGAAGGCAAACCGGTCACGCCGGCGTTTTTGTTTGCCGCTTTTTTGTGGCAGCGGGTGGAACAGGCGGCCGACGATTTGGTGGCCGAGGGCGTGCCGCCCATAGAGGCGCTGGCGATTGCCGGCGAGGACGCCATTGTGGCGCAGGCCCGGCGGGTGGCCATTCACCGGCGCTTTTCCAGCATGGCCAAGGAAATGTGGTGCCTGCAGCCGCGTTTTGAAAACCGGCGCGGCCGCCGGGCGATACGGCTGATGAACGAGCGCCGCTTTCGCGCCGCCTACGATTTTTTGCTGCTGCGGGCGCTTGAAAATCCGCAGCTGCAGGAGCTGGCCGACTGGTGGACCACCATTCAGGAAGTGGACGGCGACGAGCGCCGCGCCATGATTCGCGCGGCGGGCGGACGGAAAGGGGGCAAAAAACGGCGGCCGCGACGCCGCAAGAGAGTTTCACCATCGAAGCCTGGATAGGTCTTGGCGCCAATTTGGGCAAGCCCGTGGCCATGCTGGACAATGCCCTGAAAGAGCTTGGGCAGCTGCCGCAATGCCGGCTGCTCGAGGTTTCGCGCTACTATCGCACCCCGCCCTGGGGCGAACCCGACCAGCCCGATTTCATCAACGCCGTGGCCCGTATTGAAACGCGGCTTTCGGCGGGCGATCTGCTGGCGCAAATGCTGGCGCTGGAAACCCGGCTGGGCCGGCGCCGCACGCAAAAGCGCTGGGGCCCGCGCCTCATCGACCTGGATTTGCTGCTTTGCGATAATTGCGATAATTGCGGGCAAATCAACCGGCCCGGCCTGATCGTGCCGCATCCGCGCATGGCCGAGCGCGCCTTTGTGCTGGTGCCCCTGGCCGAGCTGGCGCCGGGGCTGGTCGTTCCGGGGCAGGGCCGCGTTGATGAACTGTTGAACAGGCTGGACCGGGCCGAGCGTGACGCCGTCAGGCCTTTGCCCAGGCGGCCGGACAATGCACACAAGCAAGGAGACTTTTCATGACCGCAGCCAAATCCGTCACCGTGCCTTCGCTGGCCGCCATGAAGGCCGACAACAGGCCCATTGTGATGCTGACCACCTACGACGCCAGCTTTGCGCAGCGGGTGGATGAAGCCGGCGTTGATGTGGTGCTGGTGGGTGATTCGCTGGGCAACGTCATTCAGGGGCGCGATTCAACCTTGCCGGTTACCGTGGACGACATGGTTTATCACACCCGCGCGGTCAAAAACGGCCTGTCGCGCGCGCTTCTGGTCACCGATCTGCCCTTTATGAGCTATCACGACCGCGACAGCGCCATGCGCTCGGCCAGGGCGGTGATGCAGGCCGGTGCGCAAATGGTCAAGCTGGAAGGCGGCGCCGCACATGCGCCGGTGGTGTCGGCCATGGTGGACAACGGCATTCCCGTGTGCGCCCACCTGGGCCTGACCCCCCAGCACGTTCACCAGCTGGGCGGCTACCGCGTGCAGGGCCGCGACCAAGGCCCGGCCGAACAGCTCAAAAGCGATGCGCGCGCGCTGGCCGGGGTCGGTGCGGGCCTGCTGGTGCTCGAATGTGTGCCCACCGGCCTGGCGGCCGAGGTGGCGGGCATGCTGGACATTCCCGTCATTGGCATTGGTGCCGGCGTGGATGTTGACGGCCAGGTTCTGGTCATTTACGACATGCTGGGCATTTCATCGGGCCGCATGCCCAAGTTCGTCAAGAATTTCATGCCCGAGGGCGGTGATGTGCCCCGCGCGCTGGTGGCCTATGTGGACGCGGTGCGCGAGCGGCGCTTTCCAACCGACGAGCATTCCTGGCGCTGATGGTCGAGACGGTGCGGACGCTGCCGGCGCTGCGCGCAGCGCTGGCGGGTTTTAAAAGGGAGAACAGGCGCGTGGCGCTGGTGCCCACCATGGGCAATCTGCATGACGGGCACCTGGGCCTGGTAAAAATGGCCCGCCGGCACGCCGACGTGTGCATCACCTCCATTTTCGTCAACCCGACGCAGTTCGGGCCTGGCGAGGACTTTGACAGCTACCCGCGCACGCTGAAGGCCGATGTTGAGGCGCTTGCCGGGGTCGGCTGCGATCTGGTGTGGCAGCCGG
>DATGSU010000038.1:0-2658 GCA_035302305.1 Wenzhouxiangella sp.
CAGAACCAGGCTGGTTTCGGCAATGCCGACATCCTGCGGGCGCATGATTTCGTAGGTTTCCCGATTCCTGAGCATGCCGTGCTGATGAATGCCGGATTCGTGGGCAAACGCATTGCGGCCGACAATGGCCTTGTTGGGCGGCACCGGCTGGCCGGTCAGCTCGCTGAGCAGGCGCGAGGTGGCGAATATCCTGCGGGTGTCGATGCGCGTGGACACGTCAAAAAAGTCGCTGCGCACCTTCAGCGCCATGACCAGCTCTTCGAGCGAGCAGTTTCCGGCCCGCTCGCCGATGCCGTTGATGGTGCATTCCACCTGCCGCGCGCCGGCGCGAACGGCCGCCAGGCTGTTGGCGACGGAGGCGCCCAGATCGTCGTGGCAGTGCGCGGAGAACACCAGTTGGTCGGCGTTGTCCACGTTCGCAATCAAGTACCGGAAGCGCTCGGCAATCTCTTCGGGCGTCATGTAGCCCACGGTGTCGGGAGCGTTGAGCGTGGTGGCACCGGCGGCCGCGGCGGCGTTGAAAACCTCCGCCAGAAAATCGGGCTCGGTGCGCATGGCATCTTCTGCCGAAAACTCGATTTCATCGGCATAATCACGCGCTCTTTCAACTGCCAGAACCGCTGTTTCCACAATCTGCTCGCGGCTCATTTCCAGCTTGTACTTGCGGTGCACCGGGCTGGTGGCCAAAAACACGTGGATGCGCGAGCGGCGCGCCTTTTCCAGGGCTCTGGCGGCGCTTTCAATATCGCCCGCGTGGCAGCGCGCCAGGGCGCATACGGTGGTTGTTTCCAGAGCGCCCGCAATTTTTGCAACGGCGTTGAAGTCATCGGGCGAGGCATGCGGAAAGCCCGCTTCGAGCACGTCCACCCCAAGAATCTCGAGCGCTCTGGCCATCTTCAGCTTGGCGGCCAGGTTCATGGAAAAACCTGGGGCCTGCTCGCCATCGCGCAGCGTGGTGTCAAAAACAATCACTCGATTGCTGTCGGATTCCCGGGGGTTGCTGTTCATTTTTGATCTCCTTGGGGCTTTTATCAGGCATAAAAAAACCCGCGTCCTGTGAAGGATGCGGGTTGACGGTTGAGTCTGGTGTTGTGTTTTAAGTTTTACCTAGACGCACGCATTCATCCCGCACCTTTGCTGGCAAGAAGCACGAGAAGTAGAAGAAGGCTGGCGGCGGCCGGAAGCGCGGCAACATGCAGGCGCTCCCCGATGGAGGCCTGTGCGCTGATGAAGTTTTTGTGGCTGAACCGCGACATGCTCAAAACACTACGCCGGCACCATGCCGTTGTCAACCGTTTTTTATCGCGGCGTGCATCATGTTGTTTTTATTGAAATAACGCAGCACACAATTGTCGACAGTGCCTTTTGGCCCGCAGGTTTAAAGCCCGATGAGCAGCATGTACACCACCGTGCCGGCGGCAATGCTGAGCAGGGTCTGGCGAAACCGCCACTGCAGAAGCACAACCAAAACGATGGCTGCGGCCTCGGCCCACGGCAGCGCGCGGCGCGCCTGGGCGTGGCCCCAGGCGGTGTGCAGGGCAAGCAGCACCATGATGGCCAGCGGCAGAAAGCGCCCGAGCTGGCCGACCATGCGGTGGCGGCGCAGCCACGGGCCGGCAACAAAAGGCAGCGCGCGCAGGCCAAGAGTGACCGCGCCCATGAAAATCATGGCCACCAGAACATAAACTTGATTGTTCATGATTTATTCATGGCCTGCCCTCGGCCGGCCGGGCATCGCTGCGCAAAACCGCCGCCAGCACGCAGGCGGCTATGGCGGCCGTCAGGGCGTGGTCGGGAACCAGCCAGGCGGCCGCGGCATAGCTGCCCAGCGCCACCCACACCGGCACCCAATCGCGGCGGCTGCGCCACTGTTCGGCGGCCAGCACGGCAAACAGCGCGGCCAGGGCAAAATCCAGCCCCTTCAGGCCCAGCTCGGCGCGGGCGCCAATCAGCGCGCCGGCCAGCGTGCCGCCGACCCACCACAGCTGGTTGAGCGCGCTCAGCACGGTCATGTGCTCAGCGCGCTGTTTGTGCGGCAGCGCCGTGAGCACCGACCAGGTCTCGTCGGTAAGCGCGTAGATGACATACCAGCGCCGCCAGCGCGCGGCCGGCATGTTTTCAAGCAGCGACAGGCCGTAAAAAACATGGCGCAGATTGATGACGAGGGTGGCCAGCACAATGCTGCCCACCGGCATGCCGGCTGCCAGCATGGGCACCATCATGAACTGGGCCGCGCCCGCATAGATCAGCAGGCTGGACGCCACCGCCAGCCACGCCGCGCCGCCGGCCTGCACAAACAGCAGCCCGAACACCATGCCCAACGGCACGTAGCCCACGGCCACCGGCGTGGTGAGACTGGCAATGGACAGCGGCGGATTTGCGGACACCGGATTCTCTCAAAGGGGTTGAACGGAACCTGCCGATGTTAAGCAATTCGGCGCGCGCTGATTTGCCCGATTTTTTTGGTGATAGAGTGCCCCAAGGACAAACCACAAGCCCTTCACAGGCAACAAGGTGACACCATGAGCTGGCAGCCCTGCCCCGATCCCGTTCCCGGCGACGCCGACAGCGTCGACAAAATTGACAGCATCATCGTGCCGCGCATGCGCGATATCGGCGGCTTCGAGGTGGGCCGGGTGCTGCCCGCCGCCGGCCACG
>DATGSU010000039.1:0-6929 GCA_035302305.1 Wenzhouxiangella sp.
GATAATGTTTATGATAGTCTGCGTAAAATCAAGCTTGTGAGCATTGACTGGAGGGAGACGCTCCGTGAAACGCCTGATAATTCTGACCGCCATCATACTGGCTTCGTTCATTGCGCATGCCCAGGACGTTGAACTGCGCGAAGACCACCCGCGTGAATACATTGTTCAGGAAGGTGACACCCTGTGGGACATCGCCGGCATGTTTCTGGTTCGCCCGTGGCAGTGGCCGTCCATCTGGGACGCCAACCCGCAAATTGACAACCCGCACGAAATCTATCCCGGCGACGTTATTTCGCTGGTGCTGGTCGGCGGTGAACCGCGGCTGACCGTGGATGATTCCGTGCGCAGGCTGTCGCCCGAGGTTCGCCGGGAAGCCATAGACGGCCCGATCTCGACCATCCCGCTGGACGCCATTGAGGCCTTCCTTGAAGCGCCCAGAATCATTTCCGCCGAGGACTTCGAGAGCCTGCCCTACGTCATTGCCAACCAGGAAGACCGCATTCTGGCGGCGCCCGGCGACCGCACCTACGTGCGCGGCCTTGACGATGCCCGCGCAGGACAGACCGTAATTCTGGCGCGGGTCAACCACATGTTCGAGGATCGCAGCGTGCACCCCAAGCCGGACAAGCGCGTGGGCAAGCGTGAAATTGCGCCACCGGGCATCAAGGTGCCCTTCGATGTGCGCCCGTCGGGCTCGATGTGGAAGTCGACCTTCGGGAAAATGGAGCGCTACAACTATCCGGTGATTGGCTACGAGCTGTGGGAAACGGCCCGGGGACGCGTCCTCAAGCCTGGTGACCCGGCCATAGTCGAAATTGTTTCCGGCAAGCACGAAACGCTCGACTACCACTATGTCCTGCCGGTTGAAGACTACCATTACGAAGCCAGCTTTCATCCGCGCGCCATGAACGAAACGCCGGAAGACGGCCAGATCATCGCCATTACCGGCAGCAGCTTTGGCGCTGGCCACTATCAAATTGTGGCCATCAACCTGGGCACCGACGACGGCGTTGAGTCGGGCCACACGTTTTCGGCGTTTCGCCCCGGAAAAACCGTGCGCGACAGCCGCTATCCATTAATGAGTCGCGCCGCTTTCAAGGAGCCGGAAAAGCGCCATGTGGATCTGCCCGATGAATTTGTCGGCCGCATCATGGTGTTCCGCCCGTTTGACAAGGTCAGTTACGCCATCGTTCTGGAAGGCAGCATGAGCTCGATCAAGGTTGACGACATCCTCGACCACCCTGACCGCAGTCTCTGACCCCACAGGCCATGCCCGCGCCGGAACACGCTCGCCAGTGGCTGAGCCTGATCCTTGCCGACGGGCTCGGCCCGGTGCGCTTTGCCGCTCTGGAGGAGCGCCTTGGCAGCCCACCGGACTGGCTTGACGCCAGCGACAGGGCGCTGCGCGCTGCCGGACTCGATGACAGGATTGTTCGCCAGCTGCGCCGGCCCGACGAAAAACGGCTGCAGCGCTGCCTGGACTGGCTTGACGATGACAGGCGCTGGCTGATAACCCGCAGCGACCCGCTCTACCCGCCCCTGCTCAAGCGCATTCCCGATGCGCCCATTGCCCTGTTTGTCGCCGGCAGCGTCGAGGCGCTGGTCATGCCGCAAATTGCCATTGTCGGCAGCCGCGGCGCCACCTCCGGCGGGCTTGATCACGCACGCTCCTTTGCCGCCACCCTGGCGCGCGCCGGCTTTGTCATAACCAGCGGGCTTGCGACCGGCGTTGACGGCATGGCGCACGCCGGCTGCCTCGACGCCGGCGGCACCACCCTGGCCGTGGCCGGCACCGGCCTGGATCGCATCTACCCGCCCCGCCACCACGACCTGGCCCGGCGCATCGCCCGCTCCGGTGCCCTCATCAGCCAGTTTCCGCCCGGCGTTGGCCCGCTGCCGGGCAACTTTCCGGCCCGCAACCGCATTATTTCCGGCATGAGCCTGGGCGTTCTGGTGGTCGAGGCCGGCGTCAAAAGCGGCTCGCTCATCACGGCCCGGCTGGCCGGGGAACAGGGTCGTGAGGTGTTTGCCATTCCCGGGTCGGTGCACAACCCGCAGGCGCGCGGCTGTCACCGGCTCATCAGGGACGGCGCCCGGCTGACCGAAACCGCCGACGAAATCATTGCCGAGCTGGAACCGCTGGCGCGCAAGATGGCCGGTGAAATAGAGCAGCTGCTGGCGCCCGCGCCCGCAGGCAGCTCACCTGGCCTTGAGGAAGCCGACCATACACCGCATATGGAGCATGATCCGGAGTATGTCCGGCTGCTCGAAGCGGTCGGCTTTGATCCGACACCGGTTGATGACATCATTGCGCGTTCACAATTGACGCCCGCACAGGTATCCTCCATGCTGCTGATGCTTGAACTTGATGGCCGGATCAGTTCCCATACCGGCGGACGCTACAGCCGCAAGGCCTGAGAGAGGAATTGAATGAAAGAAAGCGTGCTTGACCTGCTGATGTATTTGTTTGAGAACTACATCTATGACGAGCCCGAGGTGGAGCCCGACCGCGACGCGCTGGGCGACAGCCTTGAGGAGGCCGGCTTTACCCGCAACGAGATCGAGCGTGCCTTCGACTGGCTGGACGAGCTCGTTGTGCAGCGCAGCCTGCCCGAGCTGGGGGATCGCGGCAGCAATCCCATCCGGATATTTACCGAGACCGAAAGCCGGCAGCTTGACATACAGGCGCGCGGCTTCATCATCTATCTTGAAAACATCGGGGTGCTTGACGCCATGCGCCGCGAGCAGGTCATTGACCGCCTGACGGCGCTGGATTATGAGGACATCAGCCTGGACGACGTCAAATGGGTGGTTCTGATGGTGCTGTTCAACCAGCCGGGCCAGGAAGCCAACTACGCCTGGATGGAAGACCTGATGTTTGACGAGCAGGGGGCCTGGCAGCACTGACGCCGCCCGGCTGCTGCACAAAACACCGCGCGGCGAACGCGACGGCAAAATGTCTTACGCTATAAAGGATCGGGCCTGCAGCGGACCCGGTTCCACCGATAAATGCTGCCTTTGAAAAACCTGTTTTAATTCCATGTCAAAAAACCTGCTTATTGTTGAATCACCGGCCAAGGCGACCACCATAAACAAATACCTGGGGTCGGACTACCAGGTGCTGGCATCCTACGGCCACGTGCGCGACCTGATTCCCAAGGAAGGCGCGGTTGACCCCGAGCAGGGCTTTGCCATGCACTACGACATTATCGAGCGCAACCGCAAGCACGTTGACAGGATTGTTGCGGCCGCCAAAAAGGCCGACGCCATTTACCTGGCCACCGACCTTGACCGCGAAGGAGAGGCCATTTCCTGGCATATTGCCGAAATACTGGCCGAGCGCGGCATTGATCCGAACAAGCCCGTGCAGCGGGTGGTGTTTTCCGAAATCACCAAGGGCGCCATAGAAAAGGCCCTTTCCGAGCCGCGCGATCTGGCCGAATCACTGGTCGACGCCCAGCAGGCACGTCGCGCGCTGGACTATCTGGTGGGCTTCAATCTTTCGCCGCTGCTGTGGAAAAAGGTACGCCGCGGCCTGTCGGCCGGCCGCGTTCAATCGCCGGCGCTGCGCATGATTGTCGAGCGCGAGGAAGAAATCGAAAAATTCGTTGCGCGTGAATACTGGTCCATGGAAGCCGACCTGGGCGAGAGCGAGGAAGACCGCTTCAGCGCCAAACTGGTGCAGATCGAAGGCCGCAAGCTCGAGCAGTTCGATATTACCGATGAGAAAACCGCCACCGCCATCAAGGCGCGGGTGGAACAGAATGCCGGCGGCCAAATGACCGTGGCGCGGGTCAAAAAGAGCCAGCGCCGCCGCCGCCCCCAGCCGCCTTTCATCACCTCGACCCTGCAGCAGGAGGCCGCCCGCCGGCTGGGGTTTACCACCAGCCGCACCATGCGCGTGGCCCAGCAGCTGTATGAAGGCGTCAACACCGGCCGCGGCAACGAAGGCCTGATTACCTACATGCGTACCGATTCGGTTTCACTGGCCGGCGCAGCCATCAACGACATACGCAGAACCATCGCCGCCGAATACGGCAGCGACAAGGCTCCGGAAAAGCCCAACTTTTACCAGTCCAAATCCAAAAACGCCCAGGAGGCGCACGAGGCCATTCGCCCGACTTCGGCCAGCCTGACACCCATCAAGCTCAAAAACCACCTTGAGCACGACCAGTATCGTCTCTATGAGCTGATCTGGAATCGCGCCATTGCCAGCCAGATGATCCCGGCGCTGTATGACACGGTGCGCGCCGAATTTGATGTGGGCGAAGAAATGTTCCGGGCCAGCGGTTCGACCCTCATAGAGCCGGGCTTTTTGAGCGTGTATGGCGACACCCGGGCCGAACAGGATTCGCGCCTGCCGGAAATCAACCAGGGCGATACGCTCAAGCTGGTTGAGGTCAGGCCGCAGCAGCATTTCACCGAGCCGCCGCCGCGCTATTCCGAAGCCAGCCTGGTCAAGGCGCTGGAAGATTTCGGCATTGGCCGGCCCTCGACCTATGCGTCCATTATCCAGACGCTGAAATATCGCGAATACGTGGAAATGGACAAGCGCCGGTTCATTCCGACCGCCACCGGCCGGGTGGTGGCCAATTTTCTGGCCAGCCATTTCGAACAATATGTCGACTATGAATTCACCGCCCGCCTGGAAGACGAGCTGGACGCCATTTCGCGCGGCGAAAATGACTGGGTGCCGCTGCTGAAGGAATTCTGGCAGCCCTTCATCGACCGGGTCAGGGAAAAGGATAAAACCGTCAGCCGCAAGGAAGCCCAGCAGGCGCGCGAGCTTGGCACCGATCCCAAATCCGGCAAGCCGGTCATCGTCAGGCTCGGCCGCTACGGGCCCTTTGCCCAGATTGGCGATGCCGAAGACGAGGAAAAGCCCCAGTTTGCCGGCCTGCGGCCCGGCCAGAAAATGGAAACCATCACGCTTGAGGAGGCGCTTGAGCTCTTCAAGCTGCCGCGCAACCTGGGCGAAACCCCGGAAGGCGAGCCGGTTCAGGCCAACATTGGCCGTTTTGGGCCCTATATTCGCTACGGGCAGCGCAATTTTGTGTCGCTCAAGGAGCACGACCCCCACGAGGTCACCCTGGAACAGGCGCTTGAGCTGGTCACCGCGCACAAGAAGATGCTGGCCGAGCGCATCATCCAGGACTTTTCCGACCAGGGCATCCAGGTGCTCAAGGGGCGCTACGGGCCCTATGTCACGGACGGCTCCAAGAATGCCAGCGTGCCCAAGGACAGCAAGCCCGAGGAACTGACCCTGGAGGAATGCCAGAAAATTCTTGCCGAGGCCCCGGCCAGGGGGCGCCGCAGGGCGGGCAAGAAGAAAGCTTCAAAAAAGAAAGCTTCAAAAAAGAAGGCTTCCAGAAAAAAATCCGCAAAGAAGAAAGCCGCAAAGAAAAAGACTTCCGGAAAAAAGGCGGCAAAGAAAAAAGCGGGCAAGAAGAAAGCGTCAAGCAAGAAGGCCAGCAAGAAAAAGACGGCCAAAAAGAAAACCTCGGCCTGAGCCGCTTCCGGCTGTTTGCGCGAGGCGGCCATTTCTGCACGGAGCCCATTGATGACCGGCAACACCATCCACATTGAAGCGGTTCGGCAGTACCTGCTTGAGCTACAGGAACGGCTGTGCGCAGCCTTTGAGACCAGCGACGGCCAGGCGCGCTTTCATGAAGATGCCTGGGAACGTTCCGGCGGCGGGCTGGGCCGCACGCGCGTGATTGAAAACGGCGCGGTGTTTGAAAAGGGCGGCGTCAATTTCTCCCACGTGCACGGCAAATCACTGCCGCCGGCCGCCAGCGCCAGCCGCCCGGAGCTGGCCGGACGCAGTTTTCAGGCCATGGGGGTGTCGGTGGTCATGCACCCCGTCAACCCCCACGTGCCCACCAGCCACGCCAACGTGCGCCTGTTTGTCGCCGAAAAGGACGGGGCCGAGCCCGTCTGGTGGTTTGGGGGCGGGTTTGATCTGACGCCGTATTACCCCTTTGACGAAGACTGCCGCTTCTGGCATCAGACCGCCCGCGATCTGTGCGCACCGTTTGGCGACGATGTATATGAAAGCCACAAGCGCTGGTGCGACGAGTATTTTTACCTCAGGCACCGCAACGAAACCCGCGGCATAGGCGGCCTGTTCTTCGACGACCTCAACGAATGGGACTTCGATACCTGCTTTGACTACATGCGCGCCGTGGGCGACGGCTATCTGGCCGCCTACCAGCCCATTGTGGAAAAACGCAAGGAGCTGGCATACAACCGGCGACAGGTGGATTTTCAGCGCTACCGGCGCGGGCGCTACGTCGAATTCAACCTGGTATACGACCGCGGCACGCTGTTTGGCCTGCAGTTTGGCGGGCGCACCGAATCCATTCTCATGAGCCTGCCGGCCACGGCCACGTGGCGCTACAACTGGCAGCCCGAGCCCGGCTCACCCGAAGCGCGCCTGGACGACTACCTCAAGCCGCGCGACTGGCTTGACGAGTCCGTCTGACGCGGCGCTGCAAAAGCCCGACAAAAAACCCGCTGCACAAATCCGTGCAGCGGGCGTTCGGCTGAAAGTTCGGGGACTGTCAGTCCAGATCGGCCGGGTAGGCGCCATCGGGGCCGTGAACCTCGCGTCCGGAAACCGGCGGATTGAACACGCACACCATGCGCATGTGCGAGCCCTTGTTGGCGCGCAATATGTGCTTGTCGTGCTGATCCAGGGCATAGATGGTAAACGCTTCCAGCGGATACACCCTGCCGTCGTCCACGGTTTCAATTTCACCCTTGCCTTCTATCAGATAAACGGCTTCGAGGTGGTTCTTGTAGTGCATGTGCAGCTCGGCACCTTCCTTGATGATGGTGTCGTGCACCGAGTAGCCCATGCCATCGTCCTTGAGAAGCAGGCGCCGGCTGTTCCAGCCTTCGGTGTCCACATCGTCTTCGGTGCCGAT
>DATGSU010000040.1:0-3568 GCA_035302305.1 Wenzhouxiangella sp.
CCGAGCGTGCAGCGCTGATGGAGCGCTGCAGCAGCTGCTCGCTGTCGTGGGTGACGCGCCCGATTTGAACGGCGCTGACAACCAGTCCGGCAAGCAGGGGAAGGGCCACCAGCAAAAAGCCGATCAGCTGCAGGCTGAGCACCGACTGGGTGCCCGGCTTTCTCCACAGGCGCGCCAGTTTTCTTCCCGGCGCCCGCTTTGGTGGTGTGGGCCCGGGCCGGTCGGGAATTTTGTTCATGCCACCATTGTGGCAGGGCTTGTTCCGGGATCAAACGGTTTTGGCTTAAAAGAAGGCGCTCGTGAATGGCAGGAACATGGTTTATTCGATGAACTTTTGGGCTGTTCCGGGGTCTTGTCAACAGCCGCATGTATTTATGCATGCGCGAAAGAATCGAATTTACGTCAAAAGGGGTTGATAAAGGGTCCTGGCATGCATCTGGCCAGACTGGTATCAGCATTTGGGCATCAGTCTTTGGAACGGGTGCGCCCTCATCAGCAAATGCATGTTTCTTGCGTATTTGTGTCGGGAACCCCCGCTTGCGTGACTTCACGGTTGGGCCACCGCCGACAGGCCTGGAATTATTGATGCGGCCTGAAGCTTTAATTCTTCGTCAACGGCCTGAATATAAGATTTAAGCAAAGTTAAAAAGCAGTGAGGTTAAAGGTCTATCATGAGCGATCGTACGCTTGACCGTGTCGACAGACAAATACTGGACGAGCTGCAAAAGGATTCGTCCATTTCAACCATTGAGCTGGCCGAGCGGGTCGGTCTTTCGCAGTCACCGTGCTGGCGGCGGGTGCAACGCCTTAAAGATGCCGGAATCATCAAGAAAAGCGTGGCTATTCTGGACAGAAGCAAGTTTGGCAATCTGATCCATATATACGCTCACTTGCGCATGAAGCCGATCGCAAGCAGGGAGCGTCAGAAGCTTCTGGATGAAATTTGCGCCATGCCGGAAATTTTGGAAGCCTATACCGTTCTTGGCGAAATGGACATCATGCTCAAGATCATTGCCCCGTCTCATGAGTGGTATCAGGACTTTGTTTTTGAAAAGCTGCACAAGCTGCCGGGCGTGCTTGACGTCAAGTCAATAATCACCCTCAAGGAGCTGAAGTTCACCACGCGCCTGCCCTATGATCTGCTTTCGGAGCAAGGTTAGGCTGCCGGCAGGGTCAGTCGTGTTTTTTTTTAAACGCAGGCACTGTCCATGACCTGTTTATGACGAAGCGCGTGCCAGCCTGTCGTTGACAGCAGCCCAGGCGGGAGATGCGGGCGGCTTTTGAGCCAGAATGCGGCGTGCGCCTGAGCCGTCAAGGACGCGCAGCGCGGCATACAGGCCGCGGGCGTAGGCTTCCGGCCGGGCCGGAAGGCTGAGCCAGCACAAAAACCCGCCCGGGTCGGCGGTGTCGCCCAGGGCCAGCACGGCCGTCTCACCATCCGGGCTTTTCAGATCTTCATCATCGGCAAGGAACAGCGGCGTGGCCGGGGCATAGTGGCTCTTGAGCCGTCCGGACGCGCGCGGCCCCTCTTGCTGCGCGGCGCGGGCCGGCCGGTAGCCCAGCACGGTTTCCAGCTGGCCGGCGCTGATGCTGCCCGGCCTCAAAATGAGCGCCTTGTTGCCGGTCAGGTCGACAATGGTGGATTCCACGCCCACCGGGCAGGGGCCGCCGTCGATGACAGCGGCTACCTCTTCGCTGTCGCCAAATTCATCGACAACGTGTTGGGCCGTGGTTGGGCTGATGCGCCCAAAGCGGTTGGCCGAAGGGGCGGCCACGGCGCCGCCAAACTGTTTGAGCAGGGCCAGGGCCACCGGATGACCGGGCAGGCGCACCGCCACCGTTTCCTGGCCGCCGGTGATTTCTTTCGGTACGTGACGCGCCTTGTGCAGCACCAGGGTCAGCGGGCCGGGCCAGAATGCTTCGGCCAGCTGCAGGGCGGCCGGCGGAATTCGGCGCGCCCACAGCGCCAGCGACTGCACGTCCGGCAAATGCACGATCAGCGGGTGGTCGGCGGGCCGCTCCTTGGCCGCAAAGATCCGCCTGATCGCCTCCGGGCTGGAAGCGTCGGCGGCCAGGCCATAGACGGTTTCCGTGGGCACGGCCACCAGCCGGCCGGCGGCCAGCATTGCGGCGGCCTGCTCAAGGTCGTTTTGGCCGGTGCCCAGCGTGATCACCGCTGGCCCTGCACCTGGCGCCAGGCGACGGTTTGCCCGCTGCGCAGGGGCACAATGGTGTCATTTCCGGCCGCAAGCTCGCCGTGCATGTCCCACGGCTTCTTTTCCAGCACAATGCGTTCGCTGTTGGGTGCAAGGCCGTAAAAGGCCGGCCCGTTGAGGCTGGCAAATTTCTCCAGCCGGTTCAGCGCGCCGGCCTGCTCGAAGACCTCGGCATACAGCTCGATGGCCGCCGGGGCGGAGTAGACGCCGGCGCAGCCGCAGTCGGTTTCCTTGGCCGCTTTGGCGTGCGGGGCGCTGTCGGTGCCCAGAAAAAATCGTTCGCTGCCGCTGGTGGCCGCCTTAACCAGCGCGCGGCGGTGCTGTTCACGCTTGATAACCGGCAGGCAGTAATAATGGGGCCGCAAGCCGCCTTCAAACAGCGCGTTGCGGTTGTACAACAGGTGGTGCACGGTAATGGTGGCGGCAATGGGGCCGGGTGCTTCGCCGACATAGTCGACGGCGTTCTTTGTGGTGGCGTGCTCAAGCACCAGCTTGAGTTCGGGAAAACGCTTGCGCAGCGGCTCAAGATGGCGCTCTATGAAGACGGCTTCGCGGTCGAAAATATCGACGTCGCTGTCGGTGACCTCGCCGTGCATGAGCAGCGGCAGACCCTGCTTCTGCATTTCCTCAAGCACCGGATAGACACGTGCAAGATCGCGCACGCCGGCGTCCGAATGGGTGGTGGCGCCGGCCGGATAATATTTGACGGCGTGCACAAAATCGCTGCCGGCGGCCTGGCGAATGTCGTCTGCGCTGGTGGACTCCGTCAGATACAGCGTCATCAGCGGCTCAAAATCGCTGTCGGCGGGCAGGGCGGCCAGAATGCGCTCGCGATAGGCGCGGGCGTCATCCACCGTGCGCACCGGCGGCCTGAGGTTGGGCATGATGATGGCGCGCCCGAAGCTGCGCGCCGTGGCGCCCATGACGGCCTTGAGCATGTCGCCATCGCGTACATGCAGGTGCCAGTCGTCGGGGCGAATCATTTCAATTCGTTGCACGGCAGGAGAATTCATGTCTGGGCCAGAAGGGCATTCTATACTGTCCGGACCGCGCCGCGCCGGGCTGCCGGGCGCTCAAAAAATCAGTCAACAACCGGGTAGCGGGCCTCGCCCCAGTGGGCTCGGGCGTTGTCCATCATGATTTCTATCACCGCCGGCACCAGTTCCCCCATGATGGCGTTGGCGTCGCGCAGCTGGTCGCGGTTGACGCGGCTGTTCCAGGTGGCGCCGCCGTGAACCAGCTGGTTTCTGAGCGTGTACAGGCGGCTGAAAACAATGCCCAGCACATCGCCGGTGCGGTGTTCGGCCAGCGCCCGGTTGGCGCCCGCTCTGGCGCGCCTGAATTTTTCTTCC
>DATGSU010000041.1:0-2553 GCA_035302305.1 Wenzhouxiangella sp.
GACCGTCGGACCGCAGGCGTACATGGTGACGCGCCTGGGGTCCAGCGGCACGAACTTTTGTTTCTTGCGCGCAAGCGAGTTGTAGAGATATATGGACATTGCCCAAAAGCAGGTGGCGACAGAGCGCTAGAATGACGAACAGGGAATTCTAACCGATTGAGGCTGATAAACATGGCGGATCAGAACGCATCGCTTTATGCGCGGCATATTGCGCACAGGCGCGGGCAAATTGACGCAATCCTGAACGAGCTGGGCTATGACGCCCTGCTGATTCATTCCGGCCGGCAGGAAAACCGGCTGTTTGACGATCAGGCACCCCCGTTTCGTGCCCACGGGGCCTTTGTTTCCCTGGTGCCGCAACCCTTTGCGGCCGACTGCCTGCTGGAGCTGCGCCCGGCAGACACGCCGCGGCTGTGGTTTTGCCAGCCCGATGATTTCTGGCACATGCCGCCCGAGCCGCCGGCCAGCTGGCTGACCGAAAGCCTGGATGTGGAAATTGTCAGCGCGCCGGAGCAGTGGCACGAGCGCTTTGCGCAGCAGCGCGCCACCGCCGTGATTGGAGATGAACGCGCGCTGGGACATTTGCTCGATGGCGCCAGCCTCAATCCGCCCGAACTGATGCAGCGCCTCGATGAGATCCGCACCGTCAAGACAGACTGGGAATGCCGCTGCATCGAGCAGGCCAACCACCTGTCGGTGGCCGGGCATCTGGCGGCGGCCAACACATACCGGGCCGGCGCCAGCGAGCTGGAAATTCATCTTGCCTATCTGGCAGCGGTCGGGCAGGACCAGGACCATTTGCCCTACAACAGCATTGTGGCGCTCAATGCCCATGCCGCAGTTTTGCATTATCAGTTCCGCCTGCCTGAACGCCCACGCGATTCGCGCAGCTTTCTCATTGACGCCGGGGCCGATTACAAGGGCTATGCGGCCGACATCACGCGCACCTGGACCCTGGAAGAACACGGCGAGTTTGGTGACCTGATTGCCGCCATGGATGAGGCCCAGCGCAAGCTGTCCGACCGGATGCTGCCGGGGCAGGACTATGTTGATCTGCACGTGGCCGCCCACCGCGCCGTGGCCGCCATTCTCGAACAGGCGGGCATTGTGCGCATGGCGCCCGAGGAGCAGGTGGCGTCCGGAGTCAGCGCACATTTTCTGCCGCACGGGCTGGGGCATTTCATCGGCACCCAGGTGCATGACGTTGGCGGCCTGGCTGATGCAAACGGCCATTCGCTGCCGCCGCCGGAACGCTATCCGGCCCTGCGCCTGACCCGCCGGCTTGAAGCCGGCAACGTAGTCACGGTTGAGCCGGGGCTGTATTTCATTCCGGCATTCCTTGAAAAACTGGCCGACGGCCCGCACGCCGGCAAAGTGGACTGGGCTGCCATAGAGCGCCTGCAGCCCTTTGGCGGCATTCGTATCGAAGACAACGTGCTGGTCGGTGACCGACCGGTCAACTACACGCGCAATGCGTTTGCGGCCGCTGTTGCCGAACAGGGCGCTGCAGAAAAAACGGAGCGATCATGAGCACACTGTCCATAGGGCTTGACGAGAAGCTGCAGAACTATCTGCTCGACAGCGTTTTTGAAGAGCATCCGCTGCTGCGCGAGCTGCGCGAGGAGACGGCGAAGCTGCCGCAGAAAAATTTGCAGATTGCGCCCGAGCAGGGCCGGTTCATGGCGTTTCTGGCCCGCCTGATTGATGCCCGGCGCTATCTTGAAATTGGCACCTTTACCGGCTACAGCTCGCTGGCGGTGACCATGGCCATGCCGCCCGAAGGGCGCACCGTGGCCTGCGACATCAGCGCGGAGTGGACCGATATTGCGCAGCGCTACTGGCGTCGGGCCGGCGTGGACGAGCGCATTCGGCTGGAGCTGCGCCCCGCGCTGGAAACGCTGGAAACCCTGCTGGCATCCGGCGCGGAAGAAAGTTTCGACCTGGCGTTCATTGATGCCGACAAGGAAAGCTATATCGACTATTTTGAGCGCTGCCACGAGCTGGTGCGCCCCGGCGGGCTGATCATGCTCGACAACACCCTGTGGAGCGGTCGGGTGGTTGATGCGACCGATACCAGCGCGGGCACCGAGGCCATCCGGAGCTTCAACAGATACCTGTACAGGCGGGAGCGTGTCGACGTTTCCCTGGTTCCGATTGGTGACGGGCTGACGCTGGTTCGCAAGCGCTGAACAGGGGTTTTTGCCGGCACCCGTTTGCAACCCGGCACCAAGGTCGGTTAGGTTGAAAGGCACATATTCATCGGATATTCGCGTTCGCAATGGACGAAAGCCCGATTATTGAAGTCGCGGGCCTGTACAAGATATTTGGCTCTTATCCCGATTCAGCCTGGCCATTGATCAACCGGGGTTGGAGCAAGGCGGAAATATTCAGGAGAACCGGTCAGACCGTTGGCGTCAGCGACGCCACGCTGTCGATCAGGCCGGGCGAGGTGTTTGTCATCATGGGCCTGTCGGGCTCGGGCAAATCCACGCTGGTGCGCATGCTCAACCGCCTGGTGGAGCCCACGCGCGGCAGCATTCGCATCCGCGGCCG
>DATGSU010000042.1:0-4064 GCA_035302305.1 Wenzhouxiangella sp.
GCTGACGCCGCCATAGTCCAGGTGGGCATACAGGGCCATGCTGCCATCGTCGTGCAAAATGCGCACAAAATTGGCGCGCGGGCCAAAATATTCCAGATTGTCGCCCGCCCTGCGAAAATGCCGCGCCGTGTCCATGACCACGCCGCCGCGCGCTGCGTATACCGGCGTTCCCTGCGGCGTCTGAAGGTCCACCGCATGATAGCTGTGGCGGTCGCGGTGGCTTTGCCGGCCGCCAAACGCCTGGCCAACCAGCACCTCGGTGCCGGCCGCAATGGGCGGTCTGTAGGCCTTGCGGGGTGCGTGGCGGGCGCGCCGGCTGCCCAGCTGGCTGCTGCTGGAAATGCGATATGACCATGACTTGTAGGGATCCAGCGGACCAAAGCCCACCAGCATCTGCTCTTCCAGCGCGGCCAGCTCAAAGGTGGCGGGCAGCGCGGGCTCGCTGACGATGTTGTCCGATTCGACCAGCGACAGCTGAACCGTTACCGGCCCGTGCAGGCGGTTGCGGTAAAACCACAGGTGCAAACCGTCGCTCTCCTCCTTGCGGGCCACCACCGGATCGTCCGGCTGAGCTTCGGCATGGCGGGCCCTGACCTCGGCTTCGGTCACCGGCTTGCGGTCGCTGAAGTTGAGTATGCCGTTTTCGTCCGTCCACGTATAAATGGTTTGCGCGGCCGCTGCGGCCGAAAGCAGCCCGAGGCACAGCGCTGCCAGCCAGCGCCATTGGGCCCGTGGTCCTGCGCCAGATTGTCCGCTCGGCTTTTTCATGGTCCGCCATTTTGCCACCTGCACGCCGGCAGCGTACACAAGCGCCTGCAACTGGGGCTAGAATGAAACTTTTCCCAAAAGACATGACCGCCACTTATTCAACCATGCTCAAGTTCTATACACGTCCGGGCTGCACGCTTTGCGACAAGGCACAGGCGCTGCTGGCAGAAGGCGGTTTTGGCCAGACTTTTGAAATGGTCAACATAGAATCCGACCTTGAACTTCTCGATCAATACGGCGACAAGATTCCGGTTGTGCACAACACGCGCACCGGCGAAAAGCTGTCGTGGCCGTTTACCGCTTCACAAGTGCGTGACCTGGCAGCCGACTGACCGCCTGCCGGGCATCCCCCGCCAGGGCCGCAAGCCGCCACCCGCATGGTGGACAGCATGCTGTCGGTAGCCGCATCGGCGGCCGGCGGCTATCTGCTTGGGTCCGTGTCCGGCGCGCTGCTGCTGGGCCGGTTTCGCCGCGTCGACATCCGCCGCCTGGGCTCCGGAAACCCCGGCGCCACCAACGCGCTGCGCACCGTCGGCTGGTCCTTTGCCGCAGCCGTTGTGCTGGTCGACCTGGGCAAGGGCGTGGTGGCCGCCGCTGCCGTGCCGAAACTGATCGCGCTGATTCCGGTTGTGGGCGGTACAGCGTCTTTTTGCACGCTGGCCGCCGCGTCCGGCACCGCCGCCGTCGTCGGCCACATCTGGCCGGTGTTTTTCAGGTTTCGCGGCGGCAAGGGTGCCAGCACCCTGGTCGGCGTCATTGCTGTGGTTGCGCCCTGGTGCCTCATCCCCATGCTCCTGGTCTGGGGCATTGCCCTGCTGGGCTCGGGCTACGTTGGCCTGGCCACCATTCTGGCCAGCCTCAGCCTGGTGCCTGCCATGTGGACTGTCGGCCCCGATCCATTGCCGGCAGCACTGGCGATAATGTCTCTGTTGCTGGCCATGCTGCTGGTGTTTACCCATCGCGGCAATCTGATGCGCATGCGCAGCGGCGAGGAAAACCGTTTTGACAAGGCCCGGGTCATCAGGCGACGCTAGCGGCCTGTCTTTTGGCAGCGACTGAACATCATGCAAAACCGCACTGAAATCAAGGATCTCATGCCGGCTTCAGCCGCTTCGCTCTTTGCCCTCCTGGCCGACGGCCGGGTTCACAGCGGCGCGCAGTTGGCCGATGCGCTGGGCATCAGCCGGCAGGCCGTCTGGAAACAGACCGGGGCGCTGCGCGAAATGGGCCTGGACATCCAGGCGCGGGCCGGGCGCGGCTATCAGCTGACCCGCCCGGTGGAGCGGCTGGACGAAGACCTTGTCAACCGCCTGGTCAAATCGCCAGCGGTTCGCGCCACGGTCGTGGGCGCGGTGAATTCCACCAACCAGAGCCTGCTTGAAACCCGGGCCGCCCACGGCCGGGCGCTGCTGGCCGAAACCCAGCTGGCCGGCCGGGGACGGCGCGGACGCAGCTTTGTCTCGCCGCCCGGCAGCGGGCTCTATGTTTCGCTGGCATGGGAATTTGACTGCGGCCTGACCCGGCTTGCGCCGCTCAGCCTGGTGGTGGGGCTGACCACAACCAAATGCCTGCGCCCGCTGTCCGGGGCGCCCGTCACGGTCAAGTGGCCCAACGATCTTTTCATCGGGAAGGCCAAGTTCGGCGGCTGCCTGGTCGAAGTTTCCGGCGCTGCCGAAGGTCCGTGCCGCGCCGTGGTCGGCATTGGCATCAACCTGTTTTCCAATAATCGCGCCATGAGCAGCGTGGAACAGGCCTGGACCACGCTGGAAGACCACGGCAAAGACCCGGGCCGCAACCGGCTGGCGGCCGCGCTGCTGGACGGGCTGGCCGGCGCGCTTGAACAGTTCGAGGCCAAAGGCTTTGCACCGTTTCATGCCGAATGGGACACATACGACGCGCTGGCCGGCCTGCCCGTCCAGGTTATTTCCGGCCCAAAAGTGATTGTGCGCGGCACCGCAGCCGGCATCGACAACCACGGCCAGCTGCTTGTCCGCTACGATGATCGGATTAAAACCGTGGCCGGCGGCGAGGTCAGCGTTCGTGTCGACTGAACAGGTCATTGACGTCGGCTACAGCCGCATCAAATGGGGCCGCGTGCAGGCCGGATGCCTTGATATCGGCAGTGTGCAGTGCTCGCCGGTTCAGCAGTGGCGCCAGCCGGCCGCCAGCGCCCCGGCACGGGCGCTGATTCTGTCGAGCAGCGGCAATGCGTTTGCCGGCCGCCTGGCAGAACACCTGCGCCGGTCGGGCACTCAAACCAATGTCATTTCCACCGGCGACCGCAAGCTGCCGGTGGCAGCCGCCTATGCCTCGCTGGGCTGCGACCGCTGGCTGGCGCTGCAAAAGCCGGCCGGTGCCGAGCCCGGCCCATTTGTTGTGGTGGATGCCGGCACCGCCATTACCGTGGACGTGGTTGACGGCAACAATTCCCATCTTGGCGGCTGGATCATGCCCGGCCTGATCAGCGCCCAGGCCGGACTGCTGGCGCGTGCGCCAGGACTTGACCGCAGGCTTCCAGAATCCGACTATACGCATCAGCCGGCGCGCAACACCGAACAGGCCCTGGCGCAGGGCGCGCTGATGCTGGCCGCGGGGGGAATAGAGCGAGCGGTTGAGGCCGCCCGAAAAAACATCGGGCCCCGGCCCGCCCTGTGGCTGACCGGAGGGGATGCAACACGACTGGCTGCCTGTCTGCCGCAGTCGTTCAGGCTCGATCCGCACCTGGTGCTCCACGGAATGGCATTGGCAACTCAAGTAAAATGAAAGCGTTGAACTGGCTCTGGATTGCCGTCGCCCTGATCACGGCAAACGCAATCCTGTTCACTCTTGGTCAAATCAGCCCGGCCCCGGCCAATGACGAAGAACAGCAGCAGGTGGCGCCCCTTGATCCGCGGTTTCCTGTCGTCGAACTGGTCTCCGAAGCCGGCGATGAAGCCCTTCAGACAGGCTGCTGGACCATAGGCCCGCTGCCGACCCTGCTGGCACAGCAGCGCGCCCGCGATCGCATTGCCGCCCACGCAAGCCGCGTTGAGCTGCGCCAGACCGAGGCCGACCGCGATCGTGGCTGGTGGGTTCATGTGCCGGCCGGCAGCCGCAGCCAGGCGCTGGAACTGACTCGCGACCTGGCGGAAAAGGGCGTTGACGACTATTACATTATCGCCGGTGGTACGCTGGAAAATGCCGTGTCGGTGGGCCTGTATGAAAACCTCGACAATGCCCGCCAGCGCCAGCGCCGCATCCGCGCGCTGGGCTTTGACGCCCGGCTCGAAGTGCGGCGCGAAACAACGCCGCAGTTC
>DATGSU010000043.1:0-3486 GCA_035302305.1 Wenzhouxiangella sp.
CGCTGCCGACAGCTGGCTTGGCAACACCTGGCGCCAGGGGCTGGACCGCCTGCTGGCCGGCTATTGCGCCGGCAGCGCGCCGGTTTGGGGCCAAACAGACACACTTCCGGTAATTGACGGGCTGGCCATTGACGAGGTGACTGACAAGCCGGCCGCGCTGCTGGGCAGGCTGATTCAAATGCTCGACCTGCTCGACCACTGGCGAAAAGAGCTTGCCCGTCAGACCCGCCCCCCGCATGCCGCTGAAGAAAACAGCGGCTGGGACGTGCTTTTCAGCCGGCTGCTTGATGATTTTTTTGTCATGCGCAATGAGGCAGATGCAGCAATCATTCACGCCATGAAACGCGCCCTCAACGACTGGCTGGCCGACTGCGAAAACGCCGGTCTGGCCCAGCCGCTGACGCTGGCCCAGGCCCGTTCGGGCTGGCTCGACAAGATGGAAACCAGCGGTGCTTCCCAGCGCCTGAGCTTTAACGGCATCACCTTTTGCACCCTGGTGCCCATGCGCGCCCTGCCCTTCAGGCATGTGTTTTTGCTGGGCATGAACGACGGGGACTTCCCGCGCGAGCAGATCGCGCCCGACTTTGACCTTATGGACGGGCACTACCTGGCTGGCGACCGCGACCGTCGCGGCGACGACCAGTACCTGTTCCTGGAAGCCCTGTTGAGCGTGCGCGACAGCCTGACCATCAGCTGGGTGGGCAAGAGCATTGCCGATGGCAGCGAGCGGGAGCCGTCCACGCTGGTCAGCCAGCTGCGTGATTATATTGATGCCTGCTGGCAAACGGACAGCGCCGAATCAGCCAGCCGGGCGCTGACCCGAGAATGGCCGCTGGCGCCGTTCAGCCGGGCCTATTTTGAACAGGCCGGCCATGCGGGAGAGCCTGAACCGCCGCGCACCCACGCGCTTGAATGGCGGGCCATGCATGCCAAAAGGCCACAGCACAGGGATGTCGCCGAACCGTTGCCCCTGCCCGTCGATCTGGAATCCGTCGCCATCGACCAACTGATTGAGCTGATCAAAACACCCGCGCGGGTGTTTTTCCGCGACAGCCTGAACGTATATCTGCCGCGGGTGGAGGATGAGGACGACGATGAAGAGGCCTTTGAGGCCAGCAACCTGGATTTGTGGTCGGTGCGCAACACGCTGCTGAAAAGCCTTGAAGACAATCTTCCAATCCAGCAATGGGCAACAATCCGGTCCGGCACGCTTCCCGCCGGATATTTTGGCGAAAAAGCGCTGCTCCAAACGGCCGACGAGGCGGCGCAAATTCACGAGCAGACCGAGCTGATGAGGGCCGGCGCCACACCACTGGCCCCGCAAACTGTTGAAGTTGAAATCCGTGCAGGTGGTATCCACAGCCAGCTGCGGGGGCACCTGTCAAACCTTTGGGAAAAGCCGGGCGGCGAGAATATTCAGGTTATGACCACTGCCAGCGGTATCTGGAAAGGCAACTACAGACCTGACCAACTGGCTGAGACATGGATCAGCCATCTGGCAGCATGCGCCATGGGCATCCCGGTGACAAGCTTTTTGGTTGGCAAGGATAAGAGCATAAGTTTTGAAGCCCTTGATCCAGATGCTGCCGTGACGGAGCTCAACAGTATTTTTGCTGTTTATATTGAAGCCAGACAGTCTCCATTGCCGCTAGCCCCCAAAGCAGGAGCCGCGTTTATAAAGATAAAGAACAATTCTGGGGGCAACGCAAGTAACCTGCCAAACGATGCACTTGCAAAAGCTAAAAACTCTGCCCGTAAAGGATTTAAAAGCAAAAAAGAACACAACCAGTTTGGCGATGATCAAAAGCCGGAGACAATTCGCGCCTTTAAAGATTTCGATGAGCTATGGGGCGATGATGGCGCTGCGTTTCGCCACTGGGCAAACAAGCTGTATGCGCCCATGCTGGATGCGGCCCTGGCCGGCGACAGGGGGAACAAATGACCGACAACATGAAACCACTTGACCTGCTGAACCTGCCGCTGTGCGGCCGGGCGCTGATTGAGGCCAGTGCCGGCACCGGCAAGACCTACAGCCTGGCGGCCCTGTACGTGCGCCTGGTGGTGGGCGGCGACAAGACCGCCTTTGCCGACGGACTGACGCCCGACCGCATTCTGGTGCTGACCTTTACCCGGGCCGCCACCCAGGAGCTGCGCGAGCGCATACGGCAGCGCCTGGCCGAAGCCGCCGCATTGTTTGCCGGCAAGACGCAGCCGGCTGCGGATGATGACTTCATGCGCGAACTGCTTGACCGCACCGCCAATCAGCAGGAAGCCGCCCGCCGCTGCCTGGCTGCCAGCCGCCGGATGGACCAGGCCAGCATCTACACCATTCACGGATTTTGCCAGCGCGCGCTCAAGCGCTTTGCCTTTGCTGCCGGACAGAACTTTGAGCTGGATGTGGAAGTGAATCAGGACACTTTGCGCGATCAGGCCCTGAAGGACTACTGGCGACGCTTTGTGCAGCCCGCCTCGCGTGCCCTGACCGAAGCGCTGGACGAGGCCGGCATGCGCACGCCCGCCCAGCTGGCACAGGCCATTGGCAGCTATCCGGACAGCCGGCCGGGCGCGCCTGCCGACTTGCCCGCGCAGGCACCCCTGCCCGAATCCGTAGCGCACGCCGAAGCGTCTTTTGAACAGCTGCTGCAGGCCCGCCAGACCGCGGCGCGCCTGTTGAGCGGGCAGCAGCCATGGCTCAATGACTGGCTGGACGCCATGCTGGAAGACGCGCTGAAAAAACGTTCCTACAGCGCCCTCCGGCGCGCCGCGCTCGACAAATTCATGGCCGGCGAACCCTGCGACGAAGCGATTCTCAAGTTTTTTACGCCGGACGGACTGGCGTGGCGTAAAGGCCGGCAGCAACCCCTGCCCGACAACCTCGCTGCTCCCCTGCAGGCGCTGCAGGATTATCTGCAGTTCAGGGAAGAAGCCGAATTCCCGCTCGATGACTTTCTGGCCCATGCCGCCGAGTGGACTGCGGCCGAGGAGGCGCGCCAGCTCAGCCTGAACTCAACCATGAATTACGACAGCATGATCTCATCGCTGGCCCGCGCGCTGGATGCGGATATTTCACCGCAAGCCGCCGAGCTGGCCCGCCAGCTGCGCACCGCCTGGCCGTGCACGCTGATCGACGAGTTTCAGGACACCAACCGGCTGCAGTACGGAATTTTCAGCCGCATGTACGCCGACGCTGATGATAAAAGCCACGCCTGGCTGATGATTGGCGATCCCAAGCAGTCGATCTACGGGTTTCAGGGCGCCGATATCCAGGCCTATATCAATGCCAAGCAAGACACGCCCGCCGAGCGCCGCTATACCCTCGGCACCAACTACCGCTCCAGCGCGGGGATGATTGCCGCCTGCAACCACCTGTTTGCCAGCTCGCCGCTGGAGCCGGAAAACGGCGGCCGCCCGGCGGGTATTTTCAACAGCGACGCCATCCGCTTTCACGCCGTCAGCAGCCCGCAAATTGACGAAAGCAGCCGCGAG
>DATGSU010000044.1:0-5169 GCA_035302305.1 Wenzhouxiangella sp.
CTCCGTGTCGGTGCTTGCAGCCAGAACCTGGCAATCGCGATCGGCAAATTCACCGGACAGGTCGCTGAAAGCCTTGATTTCGGTCGGGCACACAAAGGTGAAGTCCTTGGGATAGAAAAACACCAGCTGCCACTTGCCTTCGTAGGTCTTGTTGCTGATATCCGCAAAAGCGGTATCAAGCTCGGCACTGACCGCAGCCTTCAGATTGTATTCCGGAAACTTGTCGCCAATTGTCAGCATATTCTTTTATCTCCTGATAAAGCCACTGAGTGAATAAAAAACGGAGCCGCCACTGGCGCGCTCCGCAACATATGATCAGGGCGACCACCTTCTTTTTCAAATTGATTGTTTTTATAAAGTTGATAGCTGGCAGCTATAATAGAGGCATGAATCTTCGCATGCTTAAATACCTCGTGGCCCTGGATGAATTCCGGCATTTCTCGCGCGCCGCCGAACACTGTCACGTCAGCCAGCCCACGCTGAGCTCGCAAATCCGCAAACTCGAAGAGCAGCTTGGCACAACCCTGGTCGAACGCCATCCGGGAAGAATCATGCTGACCCCGACAGGCGAAAAGGTCGTGGCCCGGGCCCGGGTGATTCTTCAGGAAACCGAAAACATCCGCACCATCACGTCAAGAGCCCGTGATCCCAACAGCGGCATGGTGCGCATCGGCATATTTCCTACCCTGGGGCCCTACCTGCTGCCGCACGTCATACCCGCACTGAGACAGGCGTATCCGCGCCTGAAGCTGCGCCTTGTCGAAGAAAAAACAGCCACCATCATCAGCAAGCTCAAAGACGGCAAGCTGGACGCGGGGCTGCTGGCCCTGCCGCTGGCCGAGGACTGGCTGCACCGCCGCAAACTGTTTGAAGAGCCATTCATGCTGCTGGCCCCTGCCCACCACCCGCTGGCCGAAAAGGACGCCGTTCAAATGTCCGATCTTGCCGATGAGGAGCTGCTGCTGCTCGAGGATGGGCACTGCCTGCGTGACCAGGCGCTGGAGGTATGCCAGCTGGCCGGTGCACACGAAGAGCTGGATTTTCACGCCACCAGCCTGGAAACGCTGCGCTATATGGTGGCCGCCAATGCCGGCATAACCCTGATGCCGGTGCTGGCAACAAGGCCGCCGGCGGCCGCTGCCGAGAACCTGGCGGCACGGCCATTTGCAGAACCGGCGCCGCGGCGCAGCATTGCCATGGTGTGGCGCAAGACGTCGGCCATGGCCGACTTTCTTGAAAAGCTGGCAGAAATCTTTGCCGGCGTTGATCCACAGCTCCTGTCCTGCGGCGCGGCTGAGCAGCAGGCCGATTCAGCCTGAATCAGTCCAGCGTCTGTTCCGGGCCAACAAACACGTCATCAGCGCCAGCCGTCAGCCGCTCAAACCGGTCTTTTGATATCCGATACTGCCAGGGCGACAGGCGGGCGTCGGCAGCCACTGCGTCCAGCTCCGGGGCGGGCGGTTCCGGTGTAGCGCTGTTTTTGCTGTCCTCATGCCCGGGCGCGGGTTCATCTTCCGCTGAAGAGATATGAAAATGAACCCAATAGCCCGCTTCATCCGAAAAAAGCCGGGCGACAAACACCAGACCGTCACGGGTGCGGAAAACGCTTTCAACCCGGTCTTCAGGCACCAGCGACTCATCATGGGGGCGCACGTCATCCATATTGAGCCTGGCCAGGGCATCGGCAATTTGCCGCAGCTTCCAGCCCGCTGCCGGCTCCATGTCATCCGGAACGCCAAGCACCACCCACAGCTCACCGTTTTCATCGCCGGGCCGCAGTTCCACGGTTTCAGCGCCGGGATGACCAATGCTTACCGCGCTGATGTCCGGGGCCGGAATGTCCATGATGGCGCGCTCAAGCCAGTTCAAGCGATCATCGGCAATCTCAATGTTGCGATCAGTCAGCCAGACCTGGCTGCTGCCTTCAAGGCGGATATAACGTCCGATGCCGGCCGGATCCTGCCGACCCACAATCACCCCGCCAACTGAACTGCCCGGAAAGCGAACAGCCACGCCGCTGCCGTCCCCGCTTCCTGGTTCGGCAACACCCAGCCTGGCGTGCCATTCGGCCTTGCTGCTGCGAGGCTCTGCGCGCCGGGCGCGGGCCAGATTTCGCAACAAGTCGTGAACGCGGGCAAAATCAGCCTCGTGGTCATGTTTTTCGCGCAGCCGCCAGCGCTGGCGGCTGCGGTGCAGGCTGGCAATCGTTTCGCCGCCGCTGCCCACAATCTTCAGTTCATCGACATCGTTGATCACCGCAGCCAGCCCGGGCACGGCTGCAGCCGGCTCGCGGCTGCTTTCATCGCCACCCCGGTCCCGGCCGGCAATGAACACCAGACCAACAGAAGCAATCACGGCCAGCATCAGGAAAGCCAGTGTTTTTCTGTTCATTGCGCGATGCTCCTCGAAGCAGCTGCACGACGGCGCCTGAATACCAGCAGGCCCAGCGCAAACGCGGTCACCACAATGGGCATCAGGGCAATATTGATGATTTTCAGCCGCGTTCCCAGCGCCTCTATGCGCGCATCAAGCTCGTGCCTGACCTGGCGCAGCTGGCGGCGGATTTCCAGTCGCTGGTCCATGAACCGGCTAAGCTCCGCCTCCTGCTCTTCAGTCAGGATGCTCAGATTGGTGTCCCCCCGGGCCTGCTGAAGCTCGGACAGCCTCTGTTCGGTTTCACGCAGCTCGGCTTCAAGGCGCTGCTCGGTGGAGCGCAGATCCTGCTCAGCCTCGCGGCGCAGCGAATCCACCAGCGTAAAGGGACGGCTGGATACGGCCCGCGAACGAATGCTGATCAGCGCGGCATTGCCCAACAGGTTGTCAATGGCATTGATCACGAAGTCACCATTGCCCGCAAAGGGCTCCAGCAAGGTGGTGCCAAAAAACTGCTGCCGACTGACCCAGAAATGATCGGCCAGCATGTCGGCATCGGCGACGACAATGGCATTCAGGTCATACTTTTCGTCCTGCTCGGGCTGCATATACGCTGCCTGCCCGCCAAGGCGCGCTGCCAGCACATAAAGCTCGCCGGTGGCCCCCATCTGGTCCATAAGCTCGGCCGGGTCCTGAAGGAACTGCAGCCGACTCGTGTCCAGCAAATCGGCCCGGCCGCTCGACTGCAGCAGCGGCTCAAGCGTCAGCCTGCTGTCATCGGCCAGCGTCAGATGACCCGCCGTGGCGACATTGACCGCATCCAGCTCGCCGGTGATCACGTCATCGGAATTCATGTTGTCAGCCGTCACGCCCACAATTCCGGCGTGGCGCACCGCGCCTCGCCCCTGCCCCAGGCTGATCTGCAGCCCCAGGCCGGCATCGGCCACAAACCGGCTGGAATCCAGCTTCAGCCCCCAGGCATCAAACAAAGGGCTTAAATCAGACGCTCTGTCCATGCTCATGGCGGCTACAGGATCGCCGGCATGGTCGGGCTCGGCGCTTTCCGCCCACGGGTCGACAAATGCCAGCAGGCGGCCGCCATCCGCCAGAAAATCCTCAATGTCCCTGACCAGATCTGCATCAAGGTTTTGCGGATGCACCAGCACCAGCACGTCCATTCCATCGGGCAGGGAATCATCGCTGGCGGACACCGACCTGACGTCAAAAAGCTCGTGAATCTGATCATGAATGGCCCACGGCGGCTGAGTCCGGCCGGTTTGCATGTCAAAACCACCGCCCATGCCCAGTCCGTCCAGCAAACCGACAACCGGCTTGTCGGGCCGGCTGAGCAAATGGATGGCGCGCATCAGCTCGTATTCCAGGAACTGCTCGCGGGCGGGCGACAGAAAGGGCAGAACCTCCAGCCCGTCAATCATGTTGGTGCCAACAATTCCAAGATACAGGCTCTCGTCGGCGCGCCCGGTGGGCACCGCTTCCAATCCGTAGCCGGCGGCCCGGTCCTCGGCCTCGCTGAAGGGTGCGGGATCAATCCGGTTGACCACCAGCTGCCCGCCCGCGCGCTCGGACATTTCGTCCAGCAGCTCCTGTACCCGGCGGGCAAAATTGCGCACCATGGGGAAATCGGCGCTGGCATCCTCGCTGAAATAAAAATTCAGCGTTACCGGCTCCTCCAGGCCCGTGAGAATATCCACGCTGCCGCTGCTGAGCGTGTACAGGCCCTGCTCGGTCAAATCCACGCGCATGCCACGAAGCGCCGAGCCGGAAATGATGGTCAGGGCCAGAAAAAGAACCGCAAGCAGCAACAGGGAAGAAACACTGTAAATACTTCTCATGGTCCTCAACCCGCCTTTTTCAGTTCGAGAATAATGCGGTTGGCCGTTAGCCAGAAACCCGCAACCAGGGCAAAAAACACCAGGTCCCTGAGGTCGATGACACCGCGGGAGATTGAATCGAAATGCACCAGAAAGCTGAGGTTGGCAACGCCATCAAGCGCGGCCTGCGGCAGCCAGCCGCGAAACAGATCCAGCACCATGGGCATGCCCGAAAGCAGAAAGGCAAAGCAGGCCACAACCGAAAGAATAAAGGCCACCACCTGATTTTTTGTCACGGCCGACATCGCCATGCTTATGGCCAGCATGCCCCCGGCCATCAGCCAGCTGCCGATATAGCCGGCGGCAATCACGCCGTTGTCGGGGCTGCCCAGCACGTTGACGGAGATCCATATCGGAAAAGTCAGGGCCAGCGCCAGGCCGACAAACAGCCACGCCGCGACAAACTTGCCAACAATGGCCTCGCCGGCGGTCAGAGGCAGGGTCAAGAGCAGCTCCACGGTTCCGGACTTGCGCTCTTCAGACCACAACCGCATGCCCACCGCCGGCACCAGAAACAGATACAGCCAGGGATGGAAGGCAAAAAAGGGCTGCAGGTCGGCAATCTCGCGTTCATAAAAGCCGCCCAGGTAAAACGTAAAACTCGAGGCCATGACCAGAAAGATAACGATCACCACCCAGGCCACCGGCGTGGAGAAATAGCTGGTCAGCTCGCGCTGCATCACAAATCGCATGTTGTCAAAACTCATGCCGCCTCCGGACGGGTAATGGTTCTGAATACTTCATCAAGCCGCCCCGGCTCGTACTGCAGCTGATGGACCTTCCAGCCGCGGTCGTTGATGAGCCCGGACACCTCCTGGAAAAGATTGCCGCGACCCGACGGAAAGACCGTCACGCGCGCATTGCGCACCTCGACCTCGCGCGCCGCGGACAGGCCGCTGAGTTC
>DATGSU010000045.1:0-3312 GCA_035302305.1 Wenzhouxiangella sp.
ACTACCGAAAGCCTGGAGCGGCGCCTGTGCCGGCCCTGCCCAACCTGCAGCGGCATGGGCCGCATCAAGAGCGTTGATGCCATATGCGCCGAAATCTTTCGTGAAATCATGCGGGCCGTGCGCCAGTTTGAAACCGGCGAGCTGCGAATCATGGCCGCTCCGGAGGTCATTGACCGTATCTTCGAGGAATACCAGGATTCGATTCTGGAACTGATCGAGCAGCTCAATACCGGCTTTCACCTGCAGCCGGAAGAGCAGTACGGCCACGACCAGTTTGATGTTGTGCTGCTTTGAGTCCGAGGCCGGAACAGGGCGGGGCTGAAAACAGCGGCCGGCGAAGGCTGCTGATCAAGCTGCAGCGCTGGCTGTTTGGCAGCGCCGCGGTGATCATTATCGCCGCCGGCATTGTGGTGGGCATGGGGCGTGCGCTGACCCCGCTGGCCGACCACCTGCGTCCGTGGCTGGAACAGCGGCTGGCCGACAGTCTGGGCCAGCCCGCAAGCATTGGACAGGTGGAAGCCCGCTGGCCGCGACTGACCCCGGAAATAATCCTGCATCGGGTGCAGGCGGGGCCGGAAGCCGCTCCGCTGATCGCGCTCGACCAGGCCCGGCTCGAACTGGATCCTGCCGCGCTGTTCAGGCGCGGTGCGGGAATGTTCAGGCTGGTTGTGCTGGGGCTGGACATGACGCTGAGCGAGGGCGCCGACGGCGGCTGGGGCCTGAGCTTTGCGCGCGGCGACCGGCTGTCGGCCGTTGGCGGCGGTGGCGCAACCATGGCGCTGGATCTGTACATGCGCGATGCGCGCATTCGCATCCGGCCACAAAATTTGCCCGCAGCCGAGCTGTTGGTGGGCGAAGGTTTTTTTCGGCGCCGCGATGAGCAAACCGTGGTTATGGCGCGCGCCAGCCTTGCCGGTGATGCGCACGGTCATTTTTCCATCGCGCTGAGCGGCCGCGAGCGCGGCGGAAAGCTGCATTCCGCGGCGGGAAAGATCGACATACAGCAGCTGCAGCTGAACGGGTCTGGACTGGAGCGGGCGCTGCCGGATTTTGTGCGGCTGGAGCCGGACTTTCTCGATTTGAATATGGGTTTTGACTGGCAATCGGGCGGGTCCGCGGCCGTTGACGTCGGGTTTGTGCTTGCCGACCACGCCGGCTTCGAGCTTGGCGGTTCGCTGCGTGCCGAGCGCAGCGAGCGCCGCATCGACATCGAGCTGATCGGGCTTGAGTACAACCATGAAACGATTATCGACGGCCTGGTTCTGGCCCACAGCGGGCAGCGCACCGCCGTGGAGGCTCCCGGCATCGATTTGGCTGCGCTGCATGCGCTGGGCAGCCGCTGGCTGGGCCGGTGGAAGCAGTGGCCCCGGGCCGTTTCCGGCCAGGTCAGCCAGCTCGAAGTTCTGTATGAACACCCTGGATCGCTGCACCGCTTATCGGGGGCCGTTACGGGTTTTGAAATTGACATGCCCGGCGACCGACTGGGCCTGAGCGGGCTGGACGCCAGGCTCAAGCTTGACGGCGACCGCGCCGCCGCCGAGGTGAGCGGCAGCCCCGTGCTTGACTGGCCCATGAAAATGCGCCGGCCCATTGATGCCGACGCCATCAGCGGCACAGTGGCTGTATCGCCCGGGGCGGTTGAGCTGGTTGATGTGCGCGCCAGCCGGCCCGAGGCCGAGGCGCACGCCAATGGCTGGATCTGGCTTGGTGGCGGGCGGCCGTTTCTGGATTTTGTCATTGTGGCCGACCGTGCCGGCCCGGTGGATCCGCGGCCCTGGCTGCCGGCGGGCCAGATACCACCAGCGGCCCTTGGCTGGCTTGACGAGGCGCTGCTGGAAGTCGGCAGCGCGAGGGGCTGGCTCAACTATCACGTCCGCCTGGGCCACCCCTTCAGACAGTGGCACAGCGGTGCATTTCAAACGCACGCCGAATTTGATGACGCCACCCTGGCTTTCTGGCCCGGCTGGCCGCAGGGAAAGAGCCTGGCGGGGCAGGTGGATTTTATCGGCCGCGCCCTGCATGGCCGCATTGACAGCGGTCACCTGGGGCCGCTGGCAATCAGTTCGGAACAGGTGGTCATCAACGACCTGTCCGGGCCGGTCATCGATATCAACCTGAAAGTTCCGGACGCCGACGCCGAGCAGCTGCGCGCAGTGGTTGCCGGCCTGCCGCTGGACGTGCTGGAAACCTATGCGCAGCCGGCCGCGGCATCCGGCCGGGCAGATTTGAAGCTGGATCTGAAGCTGCCGGTCAGAAACATGGACGACTGGTGGCTGGCCGGACAACTTGATTTCAGCGATACCAGGCTGGCGCTGCCCGCTGCCGGCCTGGTTTTTCCCGGGCTCAACGGACGGCTGGACTTTGACCGTGAAAAAATCTTTCCGGCACAGCTGGCCCTGGGCGAAACAAGAGAGTTCATCCGCCTGGAAGCCGATCTGAACACGCCGGCGCAGCTGCGGGCCAGCGGGCATGTTGCGGTTGCGCGGCTGCTGAGCGACGAATCATGGGCCGGCAAGCCGGCCAAAGACATCAGCGGTGCGTCGTGGTGGCACGCGCAGCTTGACGGCCGTGGCGGCAGCGGCTGGCGGCTCGGCCTTCAGTCCGATCTGGTGGGAACAGCGCTTGACCTGCCGGCGCCGCTGAACAAGCCGGCCTGGCAGCCGCGCCGGCTGCGCGCCAGCCTTGGCGTCAACGATGGCGCCGTGCAGCTGGAAGCCGCGCTGGGGTCGCTGCTGAACGTCGCAGCCGACAGCGGCGGCGGACGGCTGGCGCTGGCCGTCGGGTTGGAAAGCCCTGCACCTGCGCTGCCTGTTGGCGGTGGATTCAATATCACGGGGCATCTTGAACGCTTGTCCATTCAGCCGTGGAGCCGCCGGTTTTCAAGTCTGTTGCCCGATCTGGGCGGAGATGATTCAAGCGGCTGGCTGCAGCTGGATATCGATAGGGTCGATCACGGACGCTGGCGGCTTGAAGACGTTGCCGTCAGGGGCTTGCGCAAGGCGGCCAGCTGGCAAATGGATCTGTCCGGGCCGTCCATGGAGGGGCATATGGTGGTGCCCCTGCCGGTCGATTCCGGCCGCGTTCTAAGCGCCGACCTCAAGCATGTCACGCTGGTGGGGCCGGCCGCCGGCGATTCGCTGGCCGCAGATTCAGTTGCGGCCGGTCAGCCGCCCATGATCGAAAGCCGGGTGCCCACCGAGCTGCCGCCCCTGCACATGCTGATTGAATCGCTGCGGCTCAACGGGTTCGATCTTGGCCGCCTGCGCCTGGAAAGCCATGCGCGCAGCGAAGGCATGGAGTTTGAGCTTCTGG
>DATGSU010000046.1:0-2769 GCA_035302305.1 Wenzhouxiangella sp.
CTGTTTATATTGACCAGTGCACCGGCAGCGCCAGCACCGGCGATCTGCGCCCGCAGGCCGTCCGCGAGACGGTTGAGCGGGCCCTGCTGATTGCCCGGCATACCCAGCCTGATCGCGCAGCCGGCCTGGCCGATGCCGACCTTATGGCCACCGAGTTTCCCGATCTCGACCTGTGGCATCCGCAGGATGTATCCATGGACGCGCTGCTGGACCGGGCCCGCGAGATGGAGGAGGCCGGGCGCGGCGCCGACAAGCGCATTGTCAATTCGGAAGGCGCCCGCGTCAGCACGTACGCCGGAATCGGTGTTTACGCCAACAGCCACGGTTTTGTTGGCCAGCAGCGTTCCACGGCCTATTCGCAAAGCTGCGTGCTGGTGGCCCGCGACGGTGCCGGCATGCAGCGCGACCATGACTACGACAGCCGCCACAGCTGGGACGATCTGCATGCGCCTGCAGACACCGGCAGCGGCGCGGCCCGCCGGGCAGTGCGCCGGCTGGGTGCGGGTTCGCTGGCCACGGGCCGCATGCCGGTGCTGTTTGCGCCCGAGGTGGCGCGCAGTCTCATCGGCCACCTGGTGGCGGCTGTGTCGGGCGGAAATCTTTACCGGCGCAGCAGCTTTTTGCTCGACGCGCAGGGCCGGCAGCTGCTGCCCGAATGGCTGTCGCTGATTGAGCGGCCGCTTTTGCCGCGCGGTGCGCGTTCGGCCGCCTTTGACAACCAGGGCGTGGCCACGACTGAGCAGCCGCTGGTCGAAGCCGGCGTGCTGTCGCGCTATGTCCTGGGCAGCTATTCGGCCCGCAGGCTGGGGCTGGAAACCACCGCCAATGCGGGCGGTGTGCGCAATCTTGAACTTGTGGGCGCCAGCCGCTCTTTTGATGAGCTGGTCGGCGAGGTGGGCCGCGGGCTGGTGGTTACCGAGCTGATGGGCCAGGGCGTCAATCTGGTTACCGGCGACTACTCGCGCGGTGCGGCCGGGTTCAGGGTCGAAAACGGCCGGCTGGGGGCGCCTGTGGAAGAGATCACCATTGCCGGCAATCTGGCCGACATGCTGGCCGGACTGCAAGCGGCCGGCACCGACATCGACGGCCGCCACAATATTCGCTGCGGCTCGCTGCTGGTTGGCGACATGATGGTGGCCGGCCAGTCGGGCTGAAGGCCCGTAAAAAAACCGGGGCGAATGTTCGGCCCCGGTTTGGTCTCGGTCGCGGTTTCGGCCATGTTGCGGCCTGTTTTTGCGGCGCGATCAGACCGGTCGGCGCCGCCGGCTTCAGGCCTCGTCTTCGGTGGCTTCGCGGCGCACGCCTTCCATGGACAGCGTGATTTCAACTTCGGTGGCCGCCGGGCCCAGATCAAAATCGATGCCGTAGTCGGCCAGCTTCAGCGTGGTGGTGCCGGAAAAACCGCGCCGAAAACCGCCCCAGGGGTCTTCCCCCGCGCCCACTTCCTCCACTTCAATTTCAATTGCCCGGGTGACGCCCCTGAGGGTGAAATCACCCGTCAGCAGAAAGCTGCCGTCATCGCGGGCTTCAAATGCTGTGGATTGAAAACGGGCCTGCGGATGATTGGACACATCCAGAAAGTCATCGCTTCTCAGGTGGTCGTCGCGGGCCGCGTTGTTGGTGTCAACGCTGGCTGCCTCGATGACGACCGATGCGGACGAGTTTTCCGGGCTTTCGGGGTCGAAGACAAACTGCCCGTCAAAATCGTTGAAGCGGCCGTAGAGCCATGAAAAGCCCATGTGGGAAATTCTGAACTGCACAAAAGCATGCGCATGGCGGGTGTCGATCTGGTAATGTTCAGCGCCGAGTGCTGACAGGCTTGTCAGCGCAACCAGCGCTGCAATCATCAGTTTTTTCATTTTTTGTTTGCTCCGTTATGGTTTGAAAGCGGCAAAAAGCCCGGGCAGGAATATGTGGTCGTGAACAGCGCAACGCAAGCGGTTGCGCAAGCCGCTGATTTTGCACGACCGCTCCCGGATTGCAAAGAAAGGTTACACAGGCGGCCGCAAAGCAGTAAAATCTGCACCCCGTACCCATTTCTGTGATGAACGAACAATGCGCACCAAGCTGATTGCCGGCAACTGGAAGATGCATGGCGGCAAGCCGGCTGTCCGCAGCCTTGTGGGCGGAATCCTGGCCCGCCTCGACCCCGACCTGTCGGCCGAGGTGCTGATTCTGCCGCCGTTTCCGTATCTGCCGCTGGTGGCTTCGCTTACGGAATCAACCCCCGTCATGCTGGGCGCACAGAACCTCAGCGAGCATGCTGCAGGCGCACATACGGGCGAGGTGGCGGGCAGCATGCTGGCCGACTGGAGCTGCTCCCACGTTCTGGTGGGGCATTCCGAGCGCCGCGCCCTGCATGGCGAAAGCAGCGAGCTTGTGGCGCGCAAGTTTGTGGCGGCCCAGGACGCCGGCCTGCAGCCCATACTGTGCGTTGGTGAAACGCTGGAGGAGCGCGACCAGGGCCGCACCATGGAGGTTGTTGGGCAGCAGCTGAACGCCGTGGTCGAGCTGGCCGGTATCCAGTCGTTCAGCCGCGCCGTGATTGCCTACGAGCCGGTTTGGGCCATTGGCACGGGCAAAACCGCCACGCCGCAGCAGGCGCAGGAAGTTCATGCGTCAATAAGGGCGCAACTGGCCGCAGAGAATGCTACAATTGCCGGCCGCGTCCGGGTTCTTTATGGCGGCAGCGTCAAGCCCGACAATGCTGCCGAACTTTTTGCCTGCAGCGATATAGACGGTGGCCTGATTGGCGGCGCTTCGCTGCAG
>DATGSU010000047.1:0-6437 GCA_035302305.1 Wenzhouxiangella sp.
CCCATGAGCGTCAGCGGATCGATGATGCGGTCCATCGGTCGTGATGACAGGGACTCGTCGCCCGTCAGCCTGATGCTTTGACCAATCAGATCGGGCTGCCCGGCCAGCGCCCCGGCCAGCAGGCGCAGGCCGGTGCCGGAATTGCCCAGATCCAGCGGCTTGTCCGGGGCCCGCAGCGCGCCGCCATGAATATCAACCCGGCCGGCACCGCCGCGCTCCACCCGCGCGCCCAGCTGTTCCATGGCCGACAGCGTGGACGCAGCGTCATCGCTGTCGAGAAAGCCGCGAATGACGGTTTTGCCCCGCGCCAGCCCGCCCAGAATGGCCGCCCGCTGCGACACGGACTTGTCGCCTGGCGGGCGGTTTCTGCCCGTCAGCGGGCCCGGGGCCGGTGAAACAACCAGGCGCCGCATCAGTTTTCCAGAATCTCGGCCAGGGCGGTCAGCAAACGCTCGTTTTGCTCCCGGGTGCCGATGGTGATTCTCAAGTGGTTGTCGAGGCCATAATTGGCCACCGGGCGCACAATGATGCCGCGCTGCAAAAGCGCCTCATTGAGCTCGGCGCCCGGGCGGTCAAAGCCGGCCAGCAAAAAGTTGGTGGCCGAGGGGATGGTGGTTACGCCAAGCTTTTTCAGCCCGGCCTCCAGCTGCTTTTTACCTTCGCTGTTCATCTGCCGCGTCTTTTCTATAAATGCGGTGTCTTCGAGCGCGGCCTGCGCGGCAGCCAGCGCGGGCGCGTTGACGTTGAACGCCGGGCGCACGCGGTTGAGCAAGTCGGCAATGCCGGGGTTGGACAGGGCATAGCCCACGCGCAGGCCGGCCAGCCCATAGGCTTTGGAAAACGTCCGGGTTACCACCAGGTTGGGAAACTCCTCAAGCCAGGCCGAAGCGTCGCCCAGGCGATCGGATTCCGCGTATTCGGTGTAGGCTTCATCGACCACGCAAATGACGTGCGGAGGAAGCGAGCCAATGAAATCCTTGAGCCGCTCGCCGTCCAGCCAGGTGCCCGTGGGGTTGTTGGGGTTGGCCACAAACACCAGCCGGGTATCATCGCCCACCTTTTCGAACATGGCGCGCAAATCGTGCCCCAGCGGCATGGCGGGATGGTCGGCCGGCAGCGCCGGCGCCACGTCGGCGCGCGCGCTCATCATCTGGGTGGCAATGGGGTAGACCGCAAAGGCGTACTGCGAAAAGACCACTGCCTGGCCGGGCTGCAAAAATGCCTGGGCCAGAAACACCAGCACGTCGTTGGAGCCGTTGCCCAGGGTGATGGCCTCGGGCGGCACATTGTGGCGTGCCGCCAGCGCCCGCTTGAGCTCAAAGCCGTTGGCGTCGGGGTACAGCCAGCTGTCTGCCAGCACGGCGCGCGCCGCTTCAACGGCCCTGGGGCTGGCGCCCAGCGGATTTTCATTGGATGCCAGCTTGATGGAGTCGCTGACGCCATATTCGCGCTCAAGCTCTGAAATTGGCTTGCCCGGCAAATAGGGCTTGAGCTCGCGCACGCCCGGCGCGGCCAGATCGGTGTAATCACGCACTTTCATTTCTTGTCTCAATTGCTTGCCTTGAATAGCTTGTCTTGAATAGCTGGAATTTGGAAAAATCAGGCGGCCTCGCCCGGCAGCCGGCCAACAACAGCGCGCGGATAGCAGCCCAGAATGCGCAGCTGCAGGGCGCGCCCCTCGAGCTCGGTCAGCGCCTGCTTGAGGCCGGCATCTTCCACGTGGCCCTCGACATCGATGAAAAAGACGTAGTCCCAGCGCCGCTCGCGCGACGGCCGGGACTCGATGCGGGTCATGTTGACGCCGTGGCGGGACAGCGGTTCAAGCAGCTGAAACAACGCGCCCGGGCCATCCAGGCCGGCCACCATCAGCGTGGTTTTGTCTTCGCCGGAGGCCGGCAGAAGCTCGCGCCCCAGCACCAGAAACCGGGTGGTGTTGTCGGCATGGTCCTCAATATCGGGGAACAGCACCGGCAGGCCGTACAGCTCGGCGGCATTGCGGCCGGCAATGGCGGCCGCATCGGGCGCGTGGCGCACCCGGCGGGCCGCCTCGGCGTTGCTCGACACCGGCATCAGCTCGGCGTGGCTGAGATGCCTGGACAGCCACAGGCGGCACTGCGAAAGCGACTGCTGGTGGGCGTAGACCCGCTCAATGTCCTTGAGCGACGGCGCGCGGGTAAGCAAATGCTGGTGTATGCGCAGCTCGACCTCGGCGGCAATGTGCACATCGGTATGCATGAACATGTCGAGGGTATGGGTAACCACGCCCTGCGACGAGTTTTCCACCGGCACCACGCCAAAGTCCACCTCGCCGCCCTGCACCCGGCGAAAGACCTCGTCAATGCCGGTTTCGGCGCTGGCGCTGACCGAGTGGCCAAACTGCTTGAACACGGCCTGCTGGGTAAACGTGCCCTCGGGCCCGAGATAGGCCACCCGCAGCGGTTCCTGCTGGGCCAGGCAGGCCGACATGATTTCGCGAAACAGGCGCAGCATGACCGAGTCGGCCAGCGGCCCGTCGTTGCGCGCAACCACGTTGCGCAGCACCTGGGCCTCGCGGTCCGGGCGGTAATATTCCGCCGGCGAAGCCGCTTCGCCCTTGGCCGCGCGCACCGCCTGGGCCAGCCCGGCCCGCTCGGCGATCAGGCTCTGTATGTGCGCATCGAGTGAATCGATGCGCTGTCGAATATCCGCAAGGTCAAGCTCAGCCATACCGTTCCTCAAAGTGTTGCATAAACGCGATCAGAGTGTTTACCGCGTCACAGGTCTGGGCATTGTACAGGCTGGCGCGCAGGCCGCCAGCAGAACGATGGCCCTTGAGCCCGATCAGCCCGTTTTGTTCCGCTTCGGCCAAAAACCGGGCGGTCAGCCGCTCATCGGTCGGCCAGAAAGGAATATTCATTACCGAGCGACACTGCGCCGCCACGGGGTTGTGCCAAAAGCCGGTCGCGTCTATGGCGGCATAAAGCCGGGCCGCCCTTTTTTGGTTGCGCTCGCCAATTGCCTCGAGGCCGCCCTGGTCTTCCATCCAGCGCAGCATCTCCAGCGCGGCCACCCAGGCCAGCACCGCCGGCGTATTGAACAGGCTCAGGTTGTCGGCCCAGCTTCTGTAGTCGAGATACGGCGACAGCTCGTCGGGAATGCGCTCCAGCAGATCGCGCCGCATCAGCACCACGGTCAGCCCGGCGATGCCGAGGTTTTTCTGCGCGCCTGCATAGGCCACGTCCACATCGCTGTATGGATACGGCCGCGACAGAAACTCCGAGCTCATGTCGGCCACCAGCGGCACGTCGGCTTGTGGCGGGCGATCAAACTGAACGCCGTGAATGCTCTCGTTGCCGGTGTAGTGCAAATAGGCGCAGTTGTGAGGAATCTGTTCCACTTCAGCCAGGCGGGTGAATCCGTCGGCCTCGCTGCTGCCGGCCACAACCGCCTTGCCGATTGTTCTGGCCGCCTCCAGGGCTTTCTTTCCCCAGTGGCCGGTAATCAGAAACGCAGCTGGACGGTTGGCCGCCAGGTTGAGCGGCAGCTGGACAAACTGCAGGCTGGCCCCGCCGTGCAGCAGCAATACGGCGTGTTCTTCATCAATGCCGGCACAGCGGCGCACGCGCTCGTGCAGTTCTTCCGCCACGGCCATGAAGCGCTGCCCGCGGTGAGACGCTTCGACAATGGACGGCTGCTCCTGTGGCGCAAGCGCCGCGCTCAGGCGTTCCAGCACTGCGGGCGGGAGGCGGGCCGGGCCGGCTGAAAAGTTATGCGTTACATGATTCATTCATATCTTTTAACGCACCCGGCGCCGGCAAACAACCATGACTCTGTCATGGTGCGCCCGCCGGCTTCAGAATCTCCACGCCCCCCATGTAGGGATGCAGAACTTCGGGCACCAGCACCGACCCGTCGCGCTGCTGAAAGTTTTCCAGCACGGCCACCAGGGTGCGGCCCACCGCCAGCCCGGAGCCGTTGATGGTGTGCAGCAGCTCGGGCCGGCCGGTTTCGGGATTGCGCCAGCGCCCCTGCATGCGGCGGGCCTGGAAGTCGCCAAAGTTGGAGCATGATGATATTTCGCGCCAGTTGTTCTGGCCCGGCAGCCACACTTCCAGATCGTAGGTCAGGCGGGCCGAGAAACCGAGATCGCCGGTGCACAGAGTGACAACTCGATACGGCAGCCCAAGCGCCTGCAGCACGGCTTCGGCGTGGGCGGTCAGCTCTTCGTGCAGCTGTTCCGAATCCTGCGGCCGGCAAATCTGCACCAGCTCGACCTTGTCGAACTGGTGCTGCCTGATCATGCCGCGCGTGTCGCGCCCGTAGGCGCCCGCCTCGCGGCGGAAACACGGCGTGTGGGCAACAAACCTCAGCGGCAGCTGGTCGGCGTCGACAATGCGATCGGCCACCAGGTTGGTCAGCGGCACTTCGGCGGTGGGCACAAGAAAGCGCTCGGGCTCGTCGCTGATGACAAAGGCATCTTCGACAAACTTGGGCAGCTGCCCGGTTCCCTGCATGGCATTTTCCAGCACCACATAGGGCACATACATTTCGCGATAGCCGTGCTGACCAATATGAAGATCAAGCATGAACTGGGCCAGTGCGCGGTGCAGTCGCGCCACGCCGCCGCCAAGGACCGCAAAGCGGCTGCCGGCAATTTTTGCCGCCTGTTCAAAGTCCATGCCGTCGAGCAGCGCGCCTATTTCCACGTGATCGCGGGGCGCAAAGCCCAGCTCGGGCGGTTCGCCAAAGCGGCGAATTTCGACATTGTCCGAGTCATCGCTGCCGGCGGGCACGCGTTCGTCGGGAATGTTGGGCATGTCCAGCCAGCGCCGCTTGAGCTCCTGCTGTACCTGCTGCAGCTCGTCGGCGGCCGTTTTTCCTTCCTGGCCCAGCTTTTCCACTTCGGCCAGCAGCGGCGCAATGTCCTCGCCGCGCGACTTGGCCTCGCCAATGGCGCGCGAGCGCCGGTTGCGCTCGGCCTGAATTTCCTCGCTGCGGGTTTGCAGCTTTTTGCGGCGGCTTTCAAGGGCGGCATAGCCTTCAACATCCAGCTGGTAGCCGCGCCGCGCCAGTTCGGCAGCCACGTCGTTCAAATGATTTCTGAGAAGCTGAGGATCCAGCATTTCAAATCCTTGCGTGTCACAGCCACGCCGGCTGTAAATGGTCCAAAAATGACGGCCCGGAGGGCAGTCCAACGCAGGCTTCAGCCTGCAAACGGGTGTCTTAGTATGACGCCCGCATCGCGCTCCGGCCCGGTGGAAAGCATGTGAATGGGCGCATCCACCAGCTCTTCAATGCGGTCGAGATAGGCGCGCGCTCCGGACGGCAGCCGGTCATGGTCGGTCAGCCCGCGGGTTGAGCCCTGCCAGCCGGGAATGTCTTCATAAACCGGCCGCGCGCGGGCCCATTCCTCGGCGCCCACCGGAAAGCCGTCAACGCCTTCATATTTGACGCAAACGCGCACGCGGTCAAAGCCGTCAAGCACGTCGAGCTTGGTAATGCACAGGCCGGTTACGCCGTTGACGCCAACCATGCGCCTGAGCGCAACCGCATCCAGCCAGCCGCAGCGCCGGGCGCGTCCGGTGGTGGCGCCAAACTCCACTCCAACCTCGGCCATGCGCTGGCCCTCTTCATCGTGCAGCTCGGTCGGGAACGGCCCCGCACCCACCCGGGTGGTATAGGCCTTGGTAATGCCCAGCACGTAGTCAATGTCTCTTGGCCCAACGCCGGCGCCGGTCATGACGCCCCCGATGGTGGTGTTTGAAGAGGTGACAAAGGGGTAGGTTCCGTGATCAATGTCCAGCAGACCGCCCTGGGCACCTTCATACAGGATGGCCTTGCCGCTGCGGCGCAAATCGTGCAGTTCGGCGGTGACATCCGCAAACATGGGCCTGAGTTCTTCACCGGCCGCCGCGGCCTGCTCGGCCACTTGGTGGCCATCCACCGGGTCGGCATCAAAGTAGCGGGTCAGCAGAAAATTGTAGTAGTCGACCAGCGCGCCCAGCTTGTCTTCAAGGCGGTCGGCATCAGCCAGGTCGGCCAGGCGCAGCCCCAGCCGCGAGGCCTTGTCTTCATAGGCCGGGCCTATGCCGCGGCCGGTGGTGCCTATGGCGTTTTTTCCGCGCGCTTTTTCGCGCGCCTGGTCAAGCGCTTCGTGAAAGCCCAAAATGGCCGGACAGGCCGGGGATATGCCCAGCCTGGAGCGCACGTCAATGCCGCGCTTTTCCAGCCCGCGAATCTCGCCGATCAGTGCCTGGGGGGCCACCACCACGCCGTTGCCCACCAGGCAGCGGGCGTGGTCGGACAGCACCCCCGAAGGGATGACGTGCAGCACGGTTTTTTCACCGTCCACCACCAGCGTGTGGCCGGCGTTGTGGCCGCCCTGAAAGCGCACCACGGCGTCCACATCACGGGCAAGAAGATCAACGATCTTGCCCTTGCCCTCATCACCCCACTGG
>DATGSU010000048.1:0-10750 GCA_035302305.1 Wenzhouxiangella sp.
TTCTGGCCGATGCCGACTCCGACGGGCTGCATATTGCCACGCTGCTGGCCGCGCTCTTTCTAAAGCATTTTCGCCCGCTGATCCAGGCCGGCAGAATATTTGTGGCCATGCCGCCGCTGTACCGCATTGATGTCGGCAAAAAAATCTTCTATGCCCTGGATGGCGAAGAGCGCCACAGCATTCTGGCCCGCATCAAGGCCGACGGGCTCAAGGGACGCATCAGCGAAACCCGCTTCAAGGGGCTGGGCGAAATGAGCCCGCTGCAGCTGCGCGAGACCACCATAGACCCCGACACCCGGCGCCTGTTGCAGCTGACCGTGGACGATCAAAAAGCCACCGATGAGATGATGAGCATGCTGCTGGGCCGAAAGCGGGCCGCCGACCGGCGCAGCTGGCTGGAAGAAAGAGGCAACCTGGCAGAAACCGGCGAGTCGGTGTCGTGATGCGTTTACAGCACATGACCTCAAAATGATCTCCAAATGACCAATAAACCGAACGACAAACTGATTCTTTCATCCAGGCGCTGGCAGGAACTTCTTTCCCCGAACCAGTTTGCCGTTTTGCGCCAGCAGGCCACGGAGCGCCCCGGCTCAAGCCGGCTCAACGATGAACACCGCTCCGGCACCTTTTTATGCGCCGGCTGCCACCAGCCGCTGTTCTCAAGCCGCCACAAGTTCGAGTCGGGCAGCGGCTGGCCCAGCTTCTTTCGCCCCCTGAACGACAGCGTCGTTGAAACCCGCCGCGACACCCGCCACGGCATGACGCGCCTTGAGTATCACTGCGCGCGCTGCGGCGGCCATCAGGGCCATGTTTTCAGCGACGGGCCGCAGCCCACCGGTCAGCGCTGGTGCAACAACGGCCTGGCGCTGATGTTTGTGCCCGATGACGAAAAGCTGCCGCCGCCACGAACGGAATAACGGCCTGACTTTTGGCAGGGGCGCCAGGCCCTTGCTTGTGGCATTATTGTCTGTCTGCTTACTCTGTCAATGAACAGACAATCACGATTTTACCCGCCTCATTCAAATTCAAGACGTTCCTGGAGACTGTCATGCCGCAGCTGATTGAAAACAGCCGCCTCCTTTTGTTTGCGCTGCTTGTTGCCCTGCCCGCCCTGGCGCCGGTGCAGGCCAGCGATAACATCGAGCACGTCACCGATGTCGAGGGCATTTCCGAATACCGCCTCGACAACGGCCTCAGGGTGCTGCTCATGCCCGACGGCAGCCGCTCGACAACCACCGTCAACATCACCTATTTTGTGGGCTCCAAACACGAAAGCTACGGCGAAACCGGCATGGCCCATCTGCTGGAACACATGCTGTTCCAGGGCACCGCCAACCACCCGGACATCACGGCCGAAATTGCCGAGCGCGGCGGCCGCGCCAACGGCACCACCTGGTATGAACGCACCAACTACTTCCAGACCCTGCCGGCCGATGGCGACAACCTTGAATGGGCGCTGCGCATGGAAGCCGACCGCATGGTCAATTCGCTGATCAGGGGCGAAGACCTGGAATCGGAAATGACCGTGGTGCGCAACGAGTTTGAGATCGGTGAAACCAACCCCATCGGTGTTTTGATGCAGCGCGTCATGTCTGCCGCCCACCTGTGGCACGGCTATGGCCGCTCCACCATTGGTGCCCGCGCCGATATCGAAAACGTTCCCCTGGAGCGGCTGCACAACTTTTACCGGCGCTACTACCAGCCCGACAACGCCATGCTGATTCTGTCGGGCAACTTCGAGCCCGACCAGGCGCTGGAGCTGGTTGCAAAACATTTTGGCGCCATTCCGGCGCCCGAACGCAGCGGCGACATGAAACTGTGGCCCACCTATACCCGTGACCCGGAACAGGACGGCGAGCGCAATGTGACCGTGCGCCGCAGCGGCAGCTTCCAGGCGCTTATGGCCGCCTGGCACGTGCCGGCGGCAGCGCATCCGGATTTTCCCGCCATTGAGGTGCTGGCCCATATCCTGGGTGAGGCGCCGTCCGGACGGCTCCACCAGGCCCTGGTTACCGCCGGACTGGCCACCCAGGTGGGCAGCTTTTCACAGGTCATGCCCGAGCCCTCCACCCTGCTGGCCTATGCCCTGGTGGACAAGGATGGTGACCTTGACGCTGCCCGCCGGGCCATGCTGGACAGCATTGCCGAACTGGCCGACAGTCCGCCCACCCAAGAAGAGGTCAGGCGCGCCGTCAACGCCCTCAAGCGCAACGTCGAAGTGGCCCTCAACGACTCCAACCGCATCGGCATTGAGCTGAGCGAATGGGCGGCCGCCGGCGACTGGCGGCTGATGTTCCTCAATCGTGACCGCCTGGAGGAAGTCACCCCCGACGACGTCATCCGCGTTGCCAACACCTACCTTAAGCGCGACAACCGCACCCTGGGGCAGTTCATTCCCGACGACAGGCCCGAGCGCGCGAAAATTCCCGAAGCGCCTGACACCGACACCCTGCTGGCCGGCTATGAAGGCCGCTCCGATCGCCAGCCGGGTGAATCCTTCAACCCCACGCCCGAAAATATCGAGGAGCGCCTGGTCCGGTTTGAGCTGCCAGGCGGCGCCAAGGTGGCCCTGTTGCCCAAGAAAACCCGCGGCGGGCGCGTCAAGGGCCAAATCTCGATGCGCCTGGGCACGCTGGAAACCCTGACCGGGCTTGGCGGCATTCCTGGTGCCGCTGCCGGCATGCTCATGCGCGGCTCGGAAAACCACAGCCGGCAGGACATTCGCGACCGCGTCAGCGAGCTTGGCTCAACGCTGTCCATTGGCGGCGGCAATACCGTTACCGCGCGCCTTGAAACCACGGACAAGCACCTGAACGAGCTGCTTGACCTGACCGCCGACGTGCTGAAAAACCCGGTATTCGACGACAGTGAACTGAGCGAATACCAGCGCCAGCAGCTGGTTCAGCTGGATGCAACGCGCGATGACCCCATGGGCGTTGCCTCGCACCTGCTCAGCCGCCACACCAGCCGCCACCCGGCCGATCATCCGGACTACGTGCCCGACTGGGACGAGCGGGAAAGGCGGATTAAATCGCTGAGCCGCGACCAGCTGGCCGACTTTCATCGCATGTTCTACGGCTTTGGCAAGGGCACCACCATCAGCTTTGTAGGCGATTTTGACGCCCGGGAACTGCGTGCCCGGCTGGAGGCCCTGTTTGCCGACTACAGGCCGTCCATTGCCTTTGAGCGCTATGCGACCCCCCATCAGTCCGCAGAGCCCAAGGCGATTGTCGAGCAAATGGACGACAAGGCCAACGCCGGCCTGGTGGGCTCGCTGCAAATTCCCATGCGCGACGACCACCCGGACTACCCGGCCCTTTCAATGGCCAGCCACTTGATGGGCGGCGGCTTTTTAAGCTCGCGCCTGGCCAACCGCATCCGCAACGAGGAAGGGCTGAGCTACGGCGTGGGCGCCATGTTCAATGCCAACAGCATTGATGAGCGGGCCACATTTTTCACTTTTGCCATGTTCGCGCCCGAAAACCGCGACCGGCTGGTTGAAACACTGTTTGAAGAGCTCAATGACGCTGTTGACAACGGCTTTGGCGACGAGGAGCTCAATCAGGGCCGCCGTGGCTTTCTGCAGCAGCTTGAGCTGTCGCGCAGCGATGATGATCAGCTGATGGCCACGCTCAACTCCAATTTGTATCTGGAGCGCGACATGTATCACCAGGCCGATTTTGAAAAAGCCATCAAGGGCCTGACGGCAGAAGAAGTCAGCGCCGCGCTGCGCAGGCACATCGATCCCGACAGGCTCAGCTACGTTACGGCCGGCGATTTTGAGCAGCAAGACAACAGCGCAAGCTCAGGCGATGCCGGCAGCTGAGATCAGCGTTCATGCGGCCCGGCAGCCCTGCTCCGGGCCAGTGAACACCAACATGAATCATCAACATGTTCCGACGCACCGTTCTTCCCCGCCTGGTTTACGCCGTTTACCGCAGCTGGAGCGCCACCTGGCGGCTGCGTCGGCACGAGCCGGAATGCATGCAGGCACGCCTTGAAAAAGGCCAGCCGTTCATTGCCGCCATGTGGCACGGCGATGAGCTGGGCCTGGTATGTTTTGGGCGTTTTTACCACCTGGCCGCCATGGCTTCGCTGAGCAGGGACGGCGAACTGATGAATTATGTGCTGCAAAAATTCGGGTTTGCCACCGCCCGCGGCTCATCCAGCCGCGGCGGCTCCAGCGCCCTGCGCGGTCTGATCCGGCTGGCCAGAAAGGGCTACTCCCTGGTCATTGCCGTGGACGGCCCGCGCGGGCCGGCCCACAAGGCCAAGCCCGGCGTGCTGGAACTGGCCCGCATCACCGGCCTGCCCATTTACCCCTGCGCCATGGCCTGCAGCCGGCATATCCCGCTGCACCGCTCGTGGGATCTGACCGATTTGCCCACGCCCTTTGCCAAGGTGCTGATTTACTGGGGTGAGCCAATCCGGATTGACAGCCAGGAAGAGTCCCGCTCGCCCGAAGTTCTGCAGCAGCTGGAGGACGGCATCAACCGCTGCCGCGAACTTGCCCGCGAAAAGCTGCCCACGATGCGCTGACCGCCATCCGGCAATGGCGTACACTTGAACACCATGAAAATTGCAAGCTGGAACGTCAACTCACTCAGGGTTCGCCTGCCCCAGGTTATCGACTGGCTGGAAAAGGAACAGCCCGACGTGCTGGGCCTGCAGGAAACCAAGCTGACCGATGAAAATTTTCCGCAGGCGGCGCTGCAGGAAGCGGGCTACCAAACCGTTTTTGCCGGCCAGCCAACCTACAACGGCGTGGCGCTGATCACAAAGGAAGAAGCGCTGGATGTCCGCCGCGACATTCCCGATTTTCCCGACGAACAAAAGCGCGTCATCGCCGCCACCATCAGCGGCGTTCGCGTCATCAATCTCTACGTGGTCAACGGCCAGGCCGTCGGCTCCGAAAAATTCGACTACAAAATGCGCTGGCTGCAGGCTGTTCACGCCTGGCTTGCGGCTGAGCTGGATCGTCACGAAAAAGTCGTGGTCATGGGTGATTTCAACATCGCGCCCGATGACCGCGACGTGCACGACCCCGAAGCCTGGCATGAAAAAATCCTGTGCTCGACCGCCGAACGCCAGGCTCTGCAAGAGATGCTTGACCTGGGCCTGCACGACACCTTTCGCCTGTTCGAACAGCCGGAAAAAATCTTTTCCTGGTGGGACTACCGCGCCGCCGCATTCCGCCGCGGCATGGGCCTGCGCATCGATCTGGTGCTGTGTTCCAGCGCCATGAAAGACAGCTGCACCGCCAGCTGGGTGGATATTGAACCACGCCGCAACGAGCGCCCCAGCGATCACGCCCCGGCTATCGCTGAATTTTCCTGACCGCCCGCCAGCCGCCAAAACAACCCACACTCTCCCCGCATAAAAGGCTAGTCCGTGGCATTTCCCGCCGCGGAATGCCTGTCATTGATTAATTTTCCGTTTTTCACCCCAAGGGCCACAAACAAGTTTTTTGCATCACTGGCTTGACCGCGAATGATGTATGTGGTAATCCATAATTATCTGCTTGATTATTTTTTTCAGGAGGGGTAATTAAATGGCGCTTCACGCAACACTTGCAAAGCTTCGTGCTTTTTTTATTGGCGGGCCTGATGGGAAAAGCATATTGTTCCTCTTTCTGCTTGCCTTCACTTTTTCAGCCAGCGGTGAAACACCGCTGATCAGCGACAACTCAGCCGCTGTGACCGAATCAGGCACCCGGGGCATCTGTGTGCTGTGTTCCGTCTCGGACGCCGACCACCTGGTTGAGAACAGCATGCAGCTCAATGCCACGTTCAGCCTGCCGGTGGGCGTGCTGGGCTCAGCCTATGCCTGCGTTGGCGCTGGCCGCAGCTTTCCGGCCGGACGCCGCGCCGGCTTTGTTGCCAGCCTCAACAACGGCGTGGCCTCGCTGCTCGACGGCAGCACGCTGACAACGCGGCTGAGCGGCAGCGTCCAGGAAAGCCTGTCCGGACCCGGCTCGCTGGCAACAGCCATAGGCATAGGCAACGACATGAATGTGGTGGCCGAATTCACCCTGCCTTTTGACGAAATCTGCTACGAAGCGGTTTCACTGCTGTCGCTGATTTCCATCTACCGGCTCAATTATGCGTTTGTGCTTGAATCATCAGCCAGCAACTCCACGATTTCGGCACAGCCTGAAAGCATCACCGCCAACGGCACTTCCGAATCCATCATTACCGTTCAGGCACGCGACAGCCTGGGCAAGCCGGTGCCGGGCGGCGGCGACACGGTTCAGCTAAGCACCACGGCCGGCGTCCTGTCAGCAGTCAGCGACCACGGCGACGGCACCTATACGGCCACTCTTGTATCGTCCACCACTACAGAAACCGCTGAAGTCAGCGCCACCATCAACGGCAAGCCTCTCGGCGCCTCTGTGCTTGTTGATTTTGTTGCCGACAGCGGCGGCGCACCCGACGCGTCAACCACACTGCTTTCAGCCAGCCCAGCGCTGGTGCCGGCCGACGGCAGCTCCAGCACCACCGTGACGGTTCAGGCCCGGGATGCCTTTGGCAACAATGTTTCCACCGGAGGCGCAAATGTTGACATTCACTCCACGCTCGGCTCGGTTGATCCCGCCAGCGACCATGGCGACGGCACCTATACGGCCACGGTGTCGTCCACCACGCCCGGCAGCGCGATCGTTTCCGGCTTTATCAACAGCGACGAGATCGCCCAGACCGATGAGGTTGTTTTCTACGACCCCGACGCAGCCGATGCCGACACCAGCACCATTGATATTCATCCACCGGCCATTACGGCCAACGGCACCGCCCAGGCGACCATCACCATAGTTGCGCACAACGCCGCGGGCCAGCCGCTTGCAGCGGGCGGTGCCCATATTGAAACAAGCACGACAGCCGGCCAGCTTTCAAGTTCGGTTGTTGACCACGGCGACGGTCGCTATACCACGCTGCTGACCAGCTCCACCGTCGAAGAAACCGCGGTCGTTTCTGCCCGCATCAATGGCCAGACCATGACTGACACCGCCACCGTAGATTTTGTCAGCAGCTCCGGCGGCGGGGCTGTGGCCGCCAGCACCCTGCTCTGGGCCAGCCCAACCGTTATCGAAGCCAGCGGCAGCAGCACCGCCATCATCACGGTCGAAGCCCGCGATGCCTGGGGCAACCCGGCGACCGAATCAAACGATGACGTCGAGCTTGAAACCACGGCCGGCCAGCTGGGCATGGTCACCGGCCCGAACAACGGGCTGTACCAGGCCATCCTGCACAGTGCCTCTTCCCCGGCCACGGCCGTCATCACCGGAACCCTCAACAACGAGACCATCGGCCAGAGCGCCACTGTTGTCTTTGCGGCGCAAACCGATGCCGACGCCAGCCGTTCAACCATTGATGCCAGCCCTGAACTGCTGCCGGCCGATGGCTTATCCACTGCCGTCATCACCGTCACCGCCCACGACAGCCAGGGCAATCCATTGCCAATTGGCGGCGACGACATTGTCGTTTCCACCACCCTGGGAACCTTGGGCACAACCGTTGAGGATCACGGTGACGGCACTTACAGCGTGGTTCTCACCGCGCCTGACAACCCCGGCGTTGCCACCATATCGGGCACCATCAACGGTGTCCCCGTCAGCCTGACCACCGAAATACTTTTTTATGACCCAAACGCCGCCGACCCCGACACAACGGTCATTTCCAGCCGGCCGGCGCAAATCAGCGCCAACGGCAGCGCCCAATCCACCATTACCATCGAGGCGCGCAACAGCGGCGGCGACCCAACCGGCGCAGGCGGCGACAGCATTGCGCTTGCCACCACAGCGGGCAGCCTGACCGGATCCATTGCCGACCACGGCAACGGCATCTACACGGCCACGCTCACCAGTTCAACAAATGTGGAAACAGCGCTGGTCAGCGCCACCCTCAACGGCCTGCCGGTCAGCAGCACGACCAGCGTCGATTTTGTCGACAAACCCGGCAGCGGCGAGGCCAGCCCCCAGACCAGCCGGCTGTGGGCCGCTCCGGTTCGTGTGGCCAGCGACGGCAGCAGCGCCGCCACTCTTTATATGGAAACCTTTGACGAACTGGGCAACCCGGTTGCCGCCGGCGGCGACAGCGTTGTGTTTGGATCAAGCCTGGGAAGCACAGGACAGACCACCGACCATGGAGACGGCACATACAGCACAAGCCTGACCAGCACCTCACCGGGCCTGGCCACAATCAGCGGCTATCTCAACAGCAGCCTGCTGGCCCAAACCGCCGTGGTTGAATTTGCAAGCGTGGCGCCCGGCGCCAGCGCTGAAAAGTCTGCTATCAGCGCCGCGCCCGGCACCCTGCCTGCCGACGGACAATCAGTCAGCGTCATTACAGTGCAGGCAAACGATGACGACGGCAACCCGCTTGGTGAAGGCGGCGATGTGGTCATTTTGCAGACAACGCTTGGCAGCCTGGGAACAACGGTTACCGACAACGGGGACGGCACCTATACCGGCGTGCTGACAGCGCCGGCAGGGCCGGGGACAGCGACCATTACGGGAACCCTGAACGGCCTGCCCATAGGCCAGGGTGTCATGGTGGAATTTGAAGAGGTCATTGACGAAATATTCCACGACCGCTTCGAGCAGTAACCTGCGCGCGTCAACTGGTCGCAACATGCCCGCCCGGCCGACAACCGGGCGGGCATTTTATTCCCTGACCGTGTTCAGAAAAAATATCAGCCCAGAATGGCCTCGGCACCGCCGGCCAGATTGTAGACCTGCAAATAGCCCTGCTTGCGATAGTGCTCGGCGTACTGCTGGCTGCCTTCGCCCACGTTGCACACAAACACCAGCGGCATGGCGACATCACCCTCCTTGAGCCTGGCCATCAGATCGGCATCCAGCGGCTCGGCAAAGTCCAGGGGCTTGGCGGCCCGGTCGTCCTCGCCGCGCGTATCAATCACCATCAGGCGCTCGCCCGAATTCATACGCTCCTGCAGCTCAGCGGCCGTCATCTGTTCAACGGGTGCCGGCGCGCCGGGCAAGTCAAGCTTCAGCCCCTCGCCCTGCACGTCTTCAACCCAGTCGATGGTGGCACCGCGCGCGCGCTGGGCGCTGGACAGATCCATCAACACCATAATGCCATTGGATTCGGACTCGATTTCGGTGCCCTGCTTGGGCCCAACCTGAAAATTGGCGTCCCAGCCACCGTCAATGGCAAAGTGCAGATGGTTGCCGGGATAAGCCGACAAAAACTTGTTGATTTTTTCGGCCGCCCTGTCGGTAATGGTGATTTCCGGCGGCGTGCGGTCGGGCTTTTCCAGCCCGAACATTTCGTGCAGTTCACCGGCGTTGAACATCTCTCCAACAATGTCGCAGCCGCCCACAAGCTCGCCATCCACGTACAGCTGTGGAATGGTGGGCCAGTCGCCGAAGACCTTGATTCCTTCGCGAATCAGGTCATCCTCCAGCACGTTGTAGCTGGCGTAGTCGCCTTCAAGCAGCTCGTCGAGTATGCCTGAGGTGCGCGCCGAAAAGCCGCACTGGGGCATCTGTGGCGTGCCTTTCATGTACAGAACGATGCGGTGGGATGCAACCTGGGCAGCAATCTTTTCCTGTGTGGAAGAACTTTGGGGCATTTGAATGAAATCCTGAAATCAGTTGAATCTGAAAATTGGGGCGCAAACATTCACAACCAATATATGATAACCGCCTGGCGAGCACCTGCGGCCACAAACCGCAAAACCCGGCCCGGCCGTTTTCAGATCGGCACCGGATCCCGCCCGTCATCCTTTTGGCCGCTCTTTTTACCGTCCTTTTTGCGCTCCCCCCTCTCAGCCTCATCTTCGCCCCTGTCAAACACCGGATCATCCACCCTGTCGCCGGGCGCATCCACGGGAATGGGTGCATCGCCCCAGGTCTCGACATCAGCCCCATCGTCCTCATCCAGGTAATGCTCAAGCCTGTGCTGCCGCGATCTCTGGTTTTCAAACTGGACCTCCAGGGTGAATGTCAAACGCCAGTCACGGCGCCGGATATCGGTGTCAAAATCCAGCGGCCAGGCGTGCTCGGGCTGAATTTCCCAATACAGCCAGTTGCGCAGAAACTGTCGGCGATAACGCGCCGACACATAATATTCTTCAGTCTTGAAGTCCGGATCTGTGCGACCGAAGGCACCGGCGTCATAACGCAGGGCGCTTTTAAGATCAAGCTGGCGAAAGGCGGTGATTCCGGCCCGCCAGTCCACGCCGTCAGACTCCTGCGACCAGGTGCCGCGAGTGCTGACGCGCACCAGTCGGTTGCGGTCCGGCAACCACTCAAAATCAACGCGCGAGGTCAATCCCAGGCCTTCATGCCTTTCCCAGAAGGCCATTTGGGTAAAACGGCCCAGCGTGCGGTCGCTCAGGCCGCGAACGTAGCGATAGCGTCCGCCAATGCGCGGATTGAGCGAACCGCTGGTCACGCGGATGGTGCCATCGATGTCAAAGCGGCTGCGGGCCTTTTCGCTGGCGGTATAGCGCAGCCCAAGACGGGTTCGGTCTTCCGAGTCATCAAAAGCACGCCCCCCCTGAAAATCACCCTCCAGATCTTCGTCGCGGGCCACCAGCAGGCGCACCCGCTCAGACAGCTGGGGCAGAATCAGGTTGGCCCGCACTGAGGCCCGGTAGTTCCAGCCGTGGGTCTGGTCCCAGCGCGCCGAGTTCCTCAAGCGCAAAAAGCTGCCAACCGGGTTTTCCTCCAGCGTTCGCGTGTCGCCAAAAAAACCGTCAAACCAGGCCGCCGGCTCGCACAGGCGCT
>DATGSU010000049.1:0-6602 GCA_035302305.1 Wenzhouxiangella sp.
TCAGCAAAAACCAGAAAATCACCACAATGGCAATCAGCGGCAACAGGCCGGCCAGTGGTGATCCCTGCTGTTGGGCGGCACTTTGTGCCATGGCGCTGGAAATCAGAAAATCCATGGGGCTTCCTCAAGTCTGGTTTGACATACAGGCGCTCGCTTCAGTTGTGACAACCGGCGGGCGCAAACCCGCGATTATCGCACAGCTGGGCGCGCCGAACCACATTTCAGGCCCGCGCGCCGGTACAGCGCTGATTTTTGCCCGCTCAACCAGGCCAGCCCAGGCTCCATTTTTGCCGGCTTGCCGCTCACGGCTGCTGCTGCCAGCCCGCCCGCAGGCGATTTCCAACGTCCTCAAGGCGACCCTGCTCAATGGCCTGGCGCAGCGTGTGCATCAGCTGCAGGTAGTAATGCAGATTGTGAATGGTGGCCAGCCTGTGCCCGAGAATCTCGTTGCAGCGGTTGAGGTGGCGCAGATAGGCGCGCGAAAAATTGCGGCAGGTATAGCAGCTGCAGTCCGGATCCACCGGCCCGGTGTCCCTGGCGTGGCGGGCGTTGCGAATTCTGAGCACGCCGCGGCTGGTAAACAGATGCCCGTTGCGGGCATTGCGGGTGGGCATTACGCAATCGAACATGTCGATGCCGCGCTCCACGCTGTCCAGAAGGTCTTCGGGCCGCCCCACGCCCATCAGGTAGCGCGGCCTGTCCTGCGGCAGCAGCGGACAGGTGGCTTCCAGCATGGCGTTGCGCTTGTCTGCGGGCTCGCCCACGCTCAGGCCGCCGATGGCGTAGCCGTCAAAGCCAATAACCTGCAGCCCTTCGGCGGAACGCTGGCGCAGGTGCGGATACATGCCGCCCTGGACAATGCCGAACAGCGCCGCCGGGTTGCCCCGGTGGGCCTGTTTCGATCTTTCAGCCCAGCGCAAGGACAGCTCCATGGACTCACGGGCCTGTTCTTCAGTGGCCGGGTACGGCGTGCATTCGTCAAAAATCATGACGATGTCCGCGCCCAGCGCACGCTGTACTTCCATGGACTTTTCAGGCCCAAGAAACACCCGGGATCCGTCAACCGGCGACGCAAAAGTCACGCCTTCCTCGCTGATCTTGCGTCTTTCGGCCAGGCTGAACACCTGAAACCCGCCCGAATCGGTCAGTATGGGCCCGTGCCAGGCGCTGAAATCATGCAGGTCACCGTGGGCTTCAATCACTTCAACGCCCGGCCTGAGCATGAGGTGAAAGGTGTTGCCAAGAATGATTTCCGCGCCCAGTTCACGCAGTTCATCGGGCGTCATGGTCTTGACCGTGCCATAGGTGCCCACCGGCATAAAGGCCGGCGTCTCAACCGTGCCGCGCACAAATTCCAGGCGGCCGCGGCGGGCGCTTCCATCGGTCTCAAGCAGCTCAAACTTCATGGGTGTCATCCACAGTCAGGAAATGAACATGGCATCGCCGTAGCTGAAAAACCGGTATTTTTCAGCCACCGCGTGCCGGTAGGCCGCCAGCACATTGTCGCGGCCGGCAAAGGCGCTTACCAGCATCAGCAGGGTTGAACCGGGCAGGTGAAAATTGGTCAGCATGGCGTCCACCACCGTGAATTTGTAGCCGGGGTAAATAAACAGGCGGCTGTCGCCCGAGTATGGCTCTATCCTGCCGCCCGATGCTGCCGTTTCCAGCGCCCGCACGGCCGTTGTGCCCACGGCCACCACCCGCCCGCCGCGCTCGCGAGTCTGCTCAACCTCGTCAACCAGCCCGGCAGACACCTCCAGCCATTCGGCGTGCATTTGATGGTCGTGTACATTTTCCTCGCGCACCGGCTGAAACGTGCCGGCACCCACGTGCAGCGTGCACTCGGCGCGCCGTATCCCCTTTGTGTCCAGCTTTTCGAGCGTTCTTTCATCAAAGTGCAAGCCGGCTGTCGGCGCGGCCACAGCACCCGGAATGCGGGCATAAACGGTTTGATAGCGCTCAAGGTCCAGCGCTTCATCGGCCCGATCAATATAGGGCGGCAGCGGCATATGCCCGGCGCCGGCCAGCAGTTCAGGCCAGTCGGGGCCGGACACCACCGACAGCCGCCAGAATTCTCCCTCACGCCCCAGCACCCTGAGCCGGGCATGACCTTCAACCAGCAGCTCCGAATCTTTTGCCGGCCTGCGGTTGGCGCGCAACTGAACAATCGCCTCCCCCTGGCCAAGCATGCGCTCAAGCATGATTTCAACCCGCCCGCCGCTGTGCTTGCGGGCCGGCAGTCGGGCCGGAAGCACGCGCGTGTTGTTGAACACCAGCAAGTCGCCGGGGCGCAGCATATCAACCAGGTCGGCAAAGCGGCGGTCATGCCAGCGCCCGCTGTCACGTTCAAGGCACAGCAGCCGGCTGGCCGTGCGATCAGGCAGTGGATACTGCGCAATCAGCTGTTCGGGCAGCTCAAATCTGAAATCGGAAACCTTCATGCGTTCATTTTAAACGCTTGGGCCGGTCGACCGGGCAAACCGCGACCGGCATTAGCTGGCAGAATAGAACGCTTTACGCTCGCAGCAATCTTTGTGTGAACAGCAAACGCTTCAATCTCCTTTTGGGCGCGGCGCTGGCGCTTTCACTTGCGTTGACCGCGGTCTTTGCGCTGAGCAACAGCAGCCAGGACGCCCTTCTGCGCGGCATTGACCAGCTCGGAAACCTGGTCGAGGCCCACTTTCTGCTTGCCATCATCGGCTATACGGCCGGCTTTGCCCTGCTGACCAGCCTTGCGCTGCCGGTGGCCACGGTGTTGACGGTCGGCGCCGGCTTTCTGTTCGGAACCCTGGCAGGCACGGCCACCGCCCTTGCTTCCAAGGTGCTGGGGGCCGCGCTTACATTTGCGGCCGTGCGCATGCTGGGCCGGCAGCGCGGCGTGGAAGACCTGCCCGACGGCAGACTGCAGAAGATTCTGCAGCTGATGGACCGCAATGTTGTTCACTACGTGTTTTTGCTGCGCATCATTCCGCTGGCGCCGCATTTTGTCATCAATGCGGGCGCGGCCATGACGCGAATTGCATTCTGGCGCTTTGTTGCGGCCACTTTTCTGGGGCTGATTCCAGCCGCTTTTGTCTACGCGGCGCTGGGCGCCAGCCTTGACAGCCTTCTGGAAGGTCGCGACAGCATTTCACCGGCTGTTTTCATGCAGCCGAAAATTGCGCTGCCGCTGCTCGGCCTGGCTGCACTGATTGTGGTTTCTCTGCTGTTCAGGAACCGGCTTTTCAACCTGCGCCCAAAATCCTGAAGACAACCAGATCGTCCGTGCTGCGCCACGGTTCGCCAAAGCGATCGCGGAAGGCGTCAATGCAAGGCTGCACGTCGGGCAGCGTGCGCGACCAGTCATAGAATGGCCGCCGATGAAAAACCACAAAGCGGTTGCCGGCCGGCGGCCCGGACAGTACATCGGTCAGGAACACGAAGTTTTTCAGGTCAATATCAAGCCCGCTGTCGGGGTTGAGCTCGCCCCAGGTCCAGCCTTCGGGCTGGTGTCCTTCCAGCCGCTCGTCAGTGCACAGCCCGCTGATCATGCCTATTTTTACCGGCCGCTGATGAAAGCGCTGATATTCGGAAATCGGCGTCATGTTGATTTCAAAATGCCAGCCGGCTTCAATGATCTCCCAGCGCCCCGGCTCATCGCGCATCATCTCATACGGTTCGGGCAGAGGCAGCGGGTTGTACAGAGGATGGAACGGGCTGCGCACAAAGTCATAGTCGAACTGGTAGCGCAGCCCGTTGGTAAACTGGTTAAGTTCGCCATACATGCCCGGCAGAGGCCCCGCACAAAACAGCGCCACCACCAGCCCGGCGGCCAGCAGGCCGCGCATCGCAGCCAGGCGGACATGGCTGATCAGGGCGAACGCACCCAGCGCCGCCAGGGCCAGAAAAAACGGCTGGGCAATGACCGCATAACGAACCAGCACCAGCGCATTCTGCAGCCATTCGGGCGCCAGCAAGGCGATAACAGTCACGGCAAAAGCGGTCATCCACAGCCAATAAAGCAAAAACAGCCGGTCGCGCCGCCAAAGCACCACCGCACCCGCCACGACCGGCAGCAGCATGAACACGCCCATGAAGTTGCCTGCGGTGCCGAAGATCAGCTCCCAGCCCTGCGCCACGGTGCTCCATTCAATTCGCCCCATGCCGGACTTGACTGCCAGCGACGCGGAATCGGCGAGGATGGGCGGCAACAGCAGTGCGCACGACAGGCCAACAGTCACCACAGCCAGCAGCCAAAGCCGGACAAGCGGCGCGATTTGTCCCCTGTTGCGCCAGCCCAGCAGGCCGGCCGCAAAAAACCAGACCAGCGCCGCGCCCGGAAACAGCGCAGACAGCGGATGCAGCCAGGCCGCCATGATGGTAAACAGGGAGAAGAGCATCGCTCGCCAATGCCCGCCGCCATGCCACCACTGCCACAGCAGGATGACTGCCGCAAAACCCAGCAGAATAACCGGTGAATATGGTCGCACATAGCGCGAGAAATGAATCAGCAGCGGCGAGACGGCCAGCAGGGCCGCAAACAGCAGACGCTCCCGCCCGTCAAGCCATCTGCCCAGCAGCCGCGGCAGCAGCGGCACCGCCAGAACTCCGGCCAGCAGGGGCAAAAAACGCATCTTCCACACCGTCAGCCCAACGCTGTCGGCCAGCCAGCGGAACAGCAGCGTCAGCGGAATGCTGTAGTCGGCGTGCCCGAGCGACAGAAATATGCCCTTGTAGCCGGACATCATCAGCTTGTGGACTGCGTGCCATTCGTCATCAATGAGGATCTGGCCCGATATTTGCCAGAACCTGAGGACAACAGCAACAGCCAGTACAACCGCCCACAGCCCCCAATGGGTCTTTTTCGAGTGCACGGCTTCAGAAAGGGCCTGGCGACCCGCCGGCCGGGTCACTGCCTCAGAAGGCGGCGCCACAGCCGACCCAGGGATACGCCCAGCACGCCCAGGCCATAGCGCACCGAGCGGCGGAAATTGATGGACGAGGCGTCCTCGAAATAAAGCGTAGGACAGGTGATCTCGCCAATCACATGACCCCGGGCCAGGATGGCGTCCAGCATTTGATTGTCAAAGATGAAATCGTCTGAAAACGATTCAAAATCAAGGCTCTTCAGCAGTTCGGCCGAAAAGGCCCTGTAGCCCGTGTGGTATTCGGACAGCTTGGCCCCGGTGCAAATGTTCTGAAAGGCCGTGAGCAGGCGGTTGGCAACGTACTTGTAGGCCGGCATGCCGCCGGCCATGGCGCCGCCGCCCAGAATGCGGGAGCCCAGCACAGCCGGGTATATCCCGCTGGCAACAAGCCCGGCCATGGCCGGAATCAGCCGCGGGCTGTACTGGTAATCGGGGTGGAGCATGATGACAATGTCGGCTCCAAGCTCCAGAGCCTTCGCGTAGCAGGTTTTCTGGTTGCCGCCGTAGCCGCGGTTTTCATCGTGGCGAATGACATGCTCCACGCCCAGCGAACCGGCCAGCTCGGCGGTGTTGTCCTGACTGGCATCATCAACCAGAACAATCTCGTCAACGACAGTACGCGGTATTTCAGCGAGCGTGCGCTCCAGCGTGCGCGCCGCATTGTAGGCCGGCATGACGACCACGACTTTTTGAGTCTTGTTCATCCGTTGGATTTCACTGCAGATTGAACCGGTTTTATCAGGGGCATTCCAGCCGGGTGGTCAGTCGCTCAATTTCAACCTCGGCCGAATAGTCGTGACCCAGCGGCGGGCGGGACACAAACTCGACTATCTCGGTGGCGTGGTACTCGTCGTGGAACAGGCGCGCATAGCTGCCCACCGTCTCGCTGCTGATTTCACGCGCCTCGCAGCCGTCACAGTAGCCATGAAACTCAACCACCGCCAGCTGCTCGGCCAGCGGCCCGTCGCCGGCCTGGTCGTCGGTAATCACCCAGCGGCCCACGCCCAGCGCATCAAAGTAGTAGCGCACCTGAGTCTGCACCGCATCGGTCACAATCATGGTGGTACCGCCCTGGGCCAGGCCCGACGCATACCAGTGGCCGCTGTAGCTGCGCGACTCGCCGTCCACCACCGCACAGGCCTGCGAATGATCCGGGCGCACGCGGCTGGATCCATGACGGCCGTTGAGCCGCCAGGCAATGATCATGTCGTCGGCGGCAAGCTCGGTCACGCTCACCCGGCCCACCGTCGACAAATGATCGCGCTCGTTGTTGCTGGTCACCCGCAGCAGCTCCGAAGACCAGGTGGCGCTGTCGGGGTCAATCGGCGCGTTGGCCGTGTAGAACACCGGCAGGCCGTCTTCGTCGTAGGTGTACCAGACCAGCGAGGCTATGGGCTGGCTGCCAGCCTGACCAACACCCCAGTCAAAACCCTGGTTGATGCCGCGGCCGTGATCGCTCCACAGACCGTAGTGCACCGGAGCAGGCGCCGCAGACTGCTTGATGGAGGCCATCACATTCACGCGCCGCTCGTTGGCGAAATTATTGTCCAGAACCACGTAGTAGCGGCCGGCAGAAATGCCCGAGGACGAGGAATGCCCAAGCACAAAGCCCGAGCCGGCGTCCCGGCCCTCATCAAGCGCACCGTCGGTCGGGGCCGGCGGCGTGCCGGGGGCAGCGTCGGCCACCTCGTCATG
>DATGSU010000050.1:0-5013 GCA_035302305.1 Wenzhouxiangella sp.
GCCGTAGCCGGGCAGGTCGACCAGGCGGTGGTCATCGTCCAGTCTGAACACCACCAGCTGTCGGGTGCGGCCGGGCGTCTGGCTGGTCCGGGCCAGCGACTTGCGTCCGCACAGCCTGTTGATCAGGCTTGATTTGCCGGCGTTGGAGCGCCCGGCAATGGCCACTTCGGCCCCTGTATCGGGCGGCAGCTGGTTCAGATTGTGGGCGCTGATCAGGTACTCGGCCTGTTTAAGCAGTCGTTTGGCGGGTATCATGGTTGTTCAGGCTGGCGCGTCGGCTGTCTAGCCGCGATAATATCAGCTTCGGAATTCAAGTAATCCAGAATCAATTGCAGGAGTAGCTCGATATGGCTCGAATCTTGGTGATGCTGCTGGCAGGCTTGCCGCTGCTTGTTCAGGCCCAGGCGCCGGTGGGCGATGCCGATGCCGGCGCCGAGAAGGCAGCGGTGTGTGCCGCCTGCCACGGCATGGACGGCAACTCACAGGTGTCCATCTGGCCCAAGCTGGCCGGTCAGCATGCCGAATATCTGACCCGTCAGTCCATTCTGGTGCGGGAACAGGATCGTGATGTCCCCGAGATGTACCCCATCGTTGCCAACATGAGCGATCAGGAACTGGCCGACATCGCCGCCTACTATGAGCAGCAGGCCCTGGAGCCGGGCGTTGCCGATGAAGAGCTGGTTGAGCTGGGCGAGTCGATATTTCATGCCGGCAACGCCGACAGCAGCGTGCCGGCCTGCGCCGCCTGCCATGGCCCGACCGGCAGCGGCATCAAGGGTGCTCACTACCCGCTGCTGCGCAGCCAGCACGCCGACTACACCGTGTCGCGCCTGAACGAATATCGCGACGGCGTGACCAGCGGCGACAAGGACCCCTACAGCAGCATCATGGTGGCGGTTTCCAAAAACCTGACCGACGAGGAGATTCAGGCCGTCAGCAGCTATATTGAAGGACTGCACATGGCGCGCTGGTAAGATCACGCGCGCAAGCGGTGCTGAACTTGGACAGCCCGCACGGGTCTGAACGGTTCGTAACAACAAACAGCGGGCCTGCCGCCCGTGAAAATCGAGTTGAAATGGAGTTTTCAATGCGCAAGTTCATGATTTTGCTGGCTGGCATGGCGATTTTTGCTGCAGGTCCGCTGCTGGCCCAAGAGTTTCACGAAGGGCAGCACTTTCAGCGTATCGATGGCCCCGATGTCGCCTCCGATCACGTTGAGGTCATCGACGCGTTCGGCTATCCCTGCCCGGCCTGCCGCCGCTTTCTGCCCCATTTTGATGCCTGGATTGATCGCCAGCCGGACTATGTGAAAGTGGAGCACATGCCTATAGCCCTGCAGCAGGGCTGGGATCTGTTCGCGCTTGCGTACTACACGGCCAGGGTCATGGGTATTGCCGAGGAAAGCCATGAAGCCATGTTCCGGGCAGTGCACGATGAAAGACGCCAGTTCCGCAATTTCGACGACATTGCAAAGTTTTATTCGGACTACGGCGTTGACAAGGACAGCTTCATCAACACATCGCAGTCCTTTGCCGTGGATGCCGCCATGCGCCAGAACCGCAACAGCGTGCGCAGCTACGGCATTCGCAGCACCCCGTCCGTCATTGTCCAGGGCAAGTGGCTGGTCAGCGTGGGCGCTTTCAGCAGCTATGACGAAATGCTTGAGGCGGTGGACTACCTGGTGGCCCGCGAAGCGGAAAAGCTGGGCTTGGGCGAAGCCGGTGAAAGCGCGGCAGAAAGTGCCCTGCAAACAGACGACGAAGCAGTTGAAGAAGCTGCCAGCTGATTGACCGTGAGTTCTTCCGGCCAGCAGCTCAAGCTGCTGAGCTACAACATTCAGGCCGGTACATCCACCGGCCGCTATCGCGAATATGTCACGCGCAGCTGGCGTCAGATTCTGCCCAACAGCCAGCGGGTGGAAAACATGGACGCCATTGCCGAGCTGGTGCGCGATTACGACATCGTCGCGCTCCAGGAGGTGGACTGCGGCAGCCTGCGCTCGGGGTTTGTCAATCAGGCCAAATACCTGGCCACCCACGCCCGCTTTCCGTGGTGGCGCTACCAGGGCAATCGCAAGATAGGCATCGTTGCCCACCCGGGCAACGGACTGCTCAGCCGCATCAAGCCCAGCGACATTGAAGAGCACCGGCTGCCGGGCGCCATTCCCGGGCGCGGTGCCATGGTTGTGCGCTATGGAGAAGGCAGGCAGGCCTTTTACCTGGTGGTGCTGCACCTGGCGCTGGGGCGCCGGGCGCGCGCCCAGCAGCTGGAGTATGTGGCCGACCTGATCAAGACCCGGCCCAATACCGTGGTCATGGGCGACTTCAACGCCGGGCCGGCGGCCCATGAAGTGCTCCGGTTTTGTCGTCAGGCCGACTTGATCCAGCCGGGTGAATCCGCGCTCACCTTTCCTTCCTGGCAGCCGCAAAGGGCCATTGACCAGATTCTGGTTTCGCCGGGCATCCGCGTGCGCGAGATTCGTGCCCTGCCGGTCACGTTTTCAGATCATCAGCCGCTGGCCATGACCATAGAGTTCGGCAGCGGCGTGGACCTGCCCGCCCAGCAAAAAAGCGAATCGTTCAGGGAATTCACCGAATACTCGCAGTAGGCTTCCCGCTGGCCGGACCGGCAGCTGGCGGGCGCTGCTTTCAGCCGGCCCGATGTCTGCCGGCGTGCGCGGCCAGTGCTTGTCAAGACCCGAAATTCACTGCAGGATACAGGGCATGATGGAGCATAAGCACAATGAAAGTGATTAGGCTTTGCCTGCTTGGGCTGCTGGTGGCGCTCGGTTGCGGCCAGCCCCTGTATGGCAGTGAGGCCGGCCAGCGCAATTTGGAGCGCGAGGTCTTCAGGCAGGGCTGGGAAGCCGCCAGGCGCGGCCAGCAGGCGGGCTTGCTGCAGGCCATCGCCGACCTGCCCGACTATCCGCTGACCCCCTATTTGCAGTATGAGCTGCTGCGCCAGCGCATTGACCAGGTGCCTCAAGCCGTCATGACCCAGTTTTTGGCCCGCTATCGCGACTGGTCGTTTCGCCCAGCGCTTGAACGGGCGTGGCTGCGCAGCCTGGGCCAGCGCAACCAGTTTGATCTTTTGCTGGAATACGGTGAAGGGCAGCGGGATGCGGTGGTGCGCTGCCACCTGGCAAGGGCGCGGCTTGAGCAGGGGCAAACCGATGGACTGGCGGAACAGGCCCGCGAACTGTGGCTGGTGGGGCATTCGCAGGCCGATGCCTGCGATGAGGTTTTTGACTGGTGGAAAAAGCAGGACAACCCGGATGCCGACACGGCCTGGCAGCGTTTTCATCTTGCGCTCGGCAACGGCCAGGAAGGCCTGGCGCGCTATTTGAAGCGCTACTTGCCGCGCGAGGAACGCGGCCTGGCCGATGACTGGCTGGCCGTAAACAGGAATCCCGCGGCGGCCCTCAGACAGGCGCGCCACTGGAGTGACTCTGCAGAAACCCGAAAAACCCTTCGTTTCGGGTTTGAGCGCCTTGCGGTCAATGATTGGGAAGCGGCCGACAAGGCCTGGAAAATTCTCGGGCAGCGCTTTGCCTTCAGTGACGCCGACCGGCTGGCGATTCGCCAGCGCATTGCCCTGTTTCGGGCCGTGGCGCTGGATGAGGAGGCGCTGCCGGCCATAGATGACCTGCCCGAGCAGGCCCGCAGTGCGCAGCTTTTGGCGTGGCGGGCGCGGGCGGCCATGAACCAGGGGCTGTGGGACGAGGTTTTGCGCAGCATAGAGGCCATGCCGGTGTCCGAGCAGGCCAGTTCACGCTGGCGCTACTGGCGCGCCCGGGCGCTGGCCGAGCTGTCCCGCCCCGAAGCGGCGCTTGCCTACGCCTCGCTCAGCGGCGAGGCCAATTATTACGGCTTTTTGGCCGCCGCGCGCCTGGACCAGCCGCTGAGCCTGTGTGAGGAAGATATCGCTGCCGATGCCGAAATTCAGCGCCGGCTCAGCCGTGATGCCGAGTTTGAGCGCATCAATGAGTTGTTTCACGTCGGCCTGGCCTGGCATGCCCGGCGCAGCTGGCAGCGCATGGCGCAGCGGCTAAGCGACAATGAAATGGCCCAGGCAGCGCTGCTGGCGTCCGGTGAGGGCTGGCATCACTGGGCCATCGTGGCGCTGATGAACGCCGGGCGCAGCCGGGCCTATCCCTGGCGCTTTCCCATGGCCGCCAAGGGCGTGGTTCTGGCCGAGGCCGAGCGCTGGGGCGTGGATCCTGCCATTGTCTGGGGGCTGATGCGGGCGGAATCGGCCATGCAGCCCGACGCGCGCTCGCCGGCCGGCGCCCTGGGCCTGCTGCAGCTTATGCCCGGCACGGCCCAGGCAGTGGCCGGCCGCAACGGAATAGGCTATTCCGGGCCGACCACCCTGACCAGTCCGGACGTCAACGTGCCTCTGGGGGTGGCTCACCTGGGTGAGCTGATGCGCGAATACAACGGCAACTGGGCCCATGTGGCCGCGGCCTACAATGCCGGGTCCGGTGCGCTTGAACGCTGGCTGAAAAATCGCCCGGCGCCTGCAGCCGACGTGTGGGTGGAGTCTCTGCCCTACTATGAAACCCGGGACTACATTCCCAAGGTGCTGGCCTACGCCACCATTTATGAATGGCGGCTGTCGCGCCAGCCTTCACTGCTGACCGGGCAGATTATGGCCAGCGCCCGGCCGGCGGCCGGATTTGCCTGCCCGCCGTAAAGAAATGTGCGCATCGCGCACCGCTGTTGATATCGAATGAGCATGACAAAAGAAACGCCTGATGCGCCTTGCCGTGGCCTGGAGGTTTACCGGGTTGGCGGCGTGGTGCGTGACCGCCTTCTCGGCCGCCGGGCCGACGATGCCGACTACGTGGTGGTGGGCGCCACGCCCGAAGAGATGAAGGCGCGCGGATTTCGCCCGGTGGGGCGGGATTTTCCGGTGTTTTTGCATCCGCAGACCGCGGAGGAGTATGCGCTGGCGCGCACGGAGCGCAAGTCGGGCCGCGGCTACCACGGGTTTGTGTTTCACACCGGCCCC
>DATGSU010000051.1:0-8525 GCA_035302305.1 Wenzhouxiangella sp.
CACGCTCAAGGCGATGGAACACTGGCATGAACGTGGCGTGCGCAGCATGAACGAACTGCACGCCCGCTGATTTTGAGGAAGTGAAATGAGCCAGATACCACTGACGCACACAGGGGCTGAAAACCTGCGTGCCGAGCTAGACCGGCTTAAAAAGACAGAGCGCCCCAAGGTGATAGCAGCCATTGCCGAGGCCCGCGCGCACGGTGATTTGAAGGAAAACGCCGAATACCATGCGGCGCGCGAGCAGCAGGGGTTTATCGAGGCGCGCATTCGTGATCTGGAGTCTGCGCTGGGCAATGCCCGCATTATCGATATTTCTACCCTGAACGCCGGCTCCCGGGTTGTTTTTGGCGCCACCGTGGTGCTTGCCGAAGACAACGAGGAGGCGCGTGAAACCACCTGGCAGATTGTTGGCGACCTGGAAGCGGACACCAAGGCCGGGCGCCTGGCCATATCGGCGCCTTTGGCAAGAGCGCTGATCGGCAGCGAGGAGGGCGATGTGATTGATTTTAATGCGCCCAGCGGCAAGCAGACCTATGAAATCGTCGAGGTTCGCTACGATTCCTGAACGGCGATTTGTGCTTTTTGTGCCGCAGCTGGAAGACTTGCTGCGCGAGAGTCGGGAGCATCCCCCGCTCATTAAAAAACTGTGCCGGCGTCCGGCGTCGGCGCTGGATGCGCAGTTTCCCCAGGCCGGACTGATTGCCGCGGGCGCTTTGCCGGCCGCCGCTGCGCTTACTCGCAGGCACGATCGCCCCGATGACGCCGAAGGTCACTGGCTGAGAGCCGACCCGATAGGCGTGGCAACGGACCTGGCGGCCGTGTGGCTGGACCCTGAAGCCTCGTTTGAACGCGGCGACTGGGTGCATGCGCTCAGGGAATTGCTGGCAGAAGAGGGTCTGGAGTGGACGCTGACCGATGACGGGCGCGGCTATATCCGCCTGGGTTCAGTCCCCGATGTTAAATTTGTCCCGCCCTGGCAGCTGGCCGGCAACAGCCTTGAGCTTTGTCTTCCGACCGGGCCGGATGCGCTTCGCTGGCAGCGCCTGCTCAACGAGTCGCAGATTATCCTGCGCCAGCATCAGCAGCAGGCAACGGCGTCTGCCCGGGTGCCCGGCAGCCTGTGGTTTTGGGGTGCAGGAAAACTGCCACCAAAGGGCCGGGTTCAGGCCCGCGTCAAAAAGACTGTAGCCAGCGACCCGCTGCTTCTGGCACTGTCGGACTGGCTGGGCGTGGACACTGTGCCGGCCGGCAGGGCGGCACGAATTGAGCCGGGCATGCTGATGGAATGGGCCGCTTCGGCCGAACGCACGGCCGAAGAAATCCTTGCCTCCCTGCAAACGTTCGTCCGGCCTGCCTGGCGTCGTTTGCGCCGCGGCCAAATACGCGTTTTCGAGCTCGCCGGAATGCAGACCCTGCGCCGCTTTACGGTGCGCGATGCCTGGTGGCTGCGACCGTGATTCGCAGGGTTTCAGTCAGGCGTCGCGCCAATCTGAACAGACCGGTCGCCCATGACAGCCCCGTGGTTGGGCGCGTTCTGGCTGCGCGCGGGGCAACAAGGCCGTCCGACTACTCGCTGGCCGGCCTTCTGCCGCCCAAAATGAGCGGCTTGAAATCCGCCTGCAAGCTGTTGTCAGAAGCCATTGCGCAGGACAGAAGAATTGTTGTGGTTGGCGATTACGACGCCGACGGGGCCACCGGCACGGCGCTGGCGGTGCGCGGCCTGCGCGCCATGGGGGCGGGCGATGTCCACTGGCGCATTCCCGACCGCTTTCGTCACGGCTATGGTTTGAGCGCAGCTCTTGTAAATGAAATCAGCAAGCTATCGCCCAGTCTTGTTGTAACAGTTGACCAGGGCGTCAGCTCACTGGCAGGTGTTGCCAGGGCCCGGGAGCTGGGCATTGATGTCATTGTGACCGATCACCACCTGCCCGGATCCGAACTGCCAGATGCCGCTGCCATCGTCAACCCCAACCTGCCGGGAGAACGCTTTGGGTCGGGAGCCCTGGCCGGCGTTGGCGTGATGCTTTACCTGCTGATGGCGCTGCGCGCCCATTTGCGTGAACAGGGGCATTTTTCCGGCAGTGAACCTCCGCGCCTGGACCAATGGCTGGATCTAGTTGCGCTGGGAACGGTTGCCGACCTTGTGCCACTGGATGAAAACAATCGTCGACTGGTGTATCAGGGGCTGCAGCGCATGCGCGCCGGTCGCTGCCTGCCCGGCGTGCGCGCGCTTCTGGAGGCCGGCGGCCGCAACCTGCAGCATGTCGATGCGGCCGATTTGGGCTTTGTGGCCGGCCCGCGCCTTAATGCCGCCGGGCGGCTGGACGACATGGGCATAGGCGTGCGCTGCCTGCTGGCCGACAGCGAGGCGGAAGCTCGCGAGCTGGCGGGACGCCTGGATGCGCTCAATCGCGAACGCCGTGAGCTGCAGGCCGACATGCAGGCCGAAGCGCAGGCACAGGTTGACGGACTGATTGAAGCCATAGAGGGCCGGCCGGATGCGCTGTGCGTGTTTGATGCCGACTGGCATGAAGGCGTGGTCGGGCTGGTGGCCGGCCGCATTGCCGATCGCCTGCAGCGCCCCGTGGTTGCCTTTGCGCCTTCGGCCGACAACCGAGGCCGGCTCAAGGGCTCGGCGCGCAGCCCGGCCGGCGTGCACATGCGGGATGTTCTCGTCAGCGTGGATTCTGTGCACCCGGGCCTGATTGAAAGATTTGGCGGTCATTCAAGAGCGGCCGGACTGACTCTGGCGGCGGAAAAACTTGACAAGTTCAGGTCGGCGCTGCTGGCGGTTTTTGAAAACCACAGGTTTGGGCCGGACACCGTGGACACCGACGGACCGCTGGAGCCGCACGAACTGACGCTGGACACCGCCCGCGCGCTGGCGCAGGCGGGCCCCTGGGGACAGGCCTGGCCCGAACCCCTGTTCGACGGGCAGTTTATGGTGGTGGAGCGCCGCGTTGTCGGGCAGCGTCATCTGAAACTTCGGCTGCAGCCGCATGGTGGCAGCAATGTGATTGATGCCATTGCATTTGGCGCCGGCCATCTGTGCCATCAGGAACTGCCCGAGCCGCTGGTCATTGCCTACAGCCTTGACATCAACCGCTGGCAGGGGCGGGTTGCGCCCCAGCTCAGGGTCAGATACCTGGTGGAGTCAATTCAGGATCGGCCCGGCAAGGCATCCTGATTTGCTGCTGACGGCGTTTTGGTGACGCTGCGTGATACGCGTTACAATGTCCGGCTTGATCTTATTGACAGTATTTGACAAAGGCTTTCGCATACATGGAACTGACAGCAATCAGAAATCTCCTGGACGATCTTCAGAAGCGCACCGAGGCGCTCAGGGGGTATCTTTGACTACGATGGCCAGGTAGAAAGACTGGAAGAGGTCAGCCGCGAGATGGAACTTCCGTCCATCTGGGATGACCCCGAACATGCCCAGGAGCTGGGCCGTGAACACGCCGCGCTTGAATCCTCAGTCACCGCACAGCGGCAGCTGATAGAAGGCGTTCGCGATGCCGCCGAACTGCTGGAGATGGCTGAAGAGGAAAACGACGATGACACTCTTGGCAGCGTGGCCGAGGATCTTCAGCGTCTGGAAAAGCTGGTCGACGAGCTGGAATTCCAGCGCATGTTTTCCGGCGAGATGGACAATCGCCCCTGCTTTATCGATATCCAGGCCGGGTCGGGCGGCACCGAAGCCCAGGATTGGGCCGGCATGCTGCTGCGCATGTACCTGCACTGGGCCGAGCATCGCGGCTGGAAAACCGAGCTGATTGAGGTGTCCAGCGGCGAGGTGGCCGGCATCAAGAGCGCCACCATCCGCGTTGAAGGCGACTACGCCTACGGCTGGTGCAAAACCGAAACCGGCGTTCACCGCCTGGTGCGCAAGTCGCCGTTTGATTCCGGCAATCGCCGCCACACCTCTTTTACCAGCGTTTTCGTTTCGCCCGAAATCGATGACTCCATAGAAATTGACATCAACCCGGCCGATTTGCGCATTGACGTGTATCGCGCCTCGGGCGCGGGTGGTCAGCACGTCAACCGGACCGAATCAGCGGTGCGTATTACCCACGAACCCAGCGGCATTGTGGTTCAGTGCCAAAACGACCGTTCGCAGCACAAGAACCGCAGCCAGGCCATGAAGCAGCTGCGCGCGCGCCTGTATGAAATGGAGCTGCGCAAGCAGCAGGAAAGCGCCCAGGCGGCGGAGCAGGAAAAGTCGGATATCGGCTGGGGCAGCCAGATTCGCAACTATGTTCTTGACCAGTCGCGCATCAGGGATCTGCGCACCGGCGTGGAGCGCAGTGACACCCAAAGAGTGCTGGACGGCGATCTGGATGAATTCATTTCCGCCCAGCTGAAGGCCGGCATGGGCGATTCGGCAGGCGCGCAGGCATGACGGCCAGCTGCCAGCCACGGACGGAACACAGGGCAGGAAAACAATGAGTACCGACAACAACAATGAACCGGTGGATGAAAATCGCCTGATCGCCGAGCGGCGCGCCAAGCTGGATCAGCTGCGGGCCGGAGGTCAGGCCTATCCCAACGATTTCCGCACCGACGCCGAGGCAGCGGTTCTGCTTGAGCGCTATGCCGACGAACAGCGCTGGGATCAGAACGCGCTGGAAGGCGTCGACGAGCGCTTCAGCCTGGCCGGGCGGATCCTGTCGCGCCGCATCATGGGCAAGGCGGCATTTGTTCATATCCAGGACGGCTCGGGCGAGCGCATTCAGCTGTATCTGCGCCGCGATGATTTGCCCGATGGTGTCTACAAGTCATTCCGGCAGTGGGACATTGGCGACATTGTCGGGGTTCGCGGCCGGCTCATGCGCACTCGCACCGGCGAGCTGAGCATCCAGGCTGAAGAGCTGCGCCTGCTGGTCAAGGCGCTGCGCCCGCTGCCCGAAAAATGGCACGGCCTGAGCGATCAGGAAACGCGCTACAGGCAGCGCTATGTGGATCTGATCGTCAACCCTCAGGTGCGCAGAACCTTTGTGCTGCGCTCGCTGATTATCCGCGCCATCCGTCATTTCTTCGACGATCATGGCTTTCTCGAGGTTGAAACGCCCATGATGCACCACATCCCGGGCGGCGCCACGGCGCGCCCGTTCGTGACCCATCACAACGCGCTCGACATCGATCTGTATCTGCGCGTGGCACCGGAGCTGCACCTGAAGCGGCTGCTGGTTGGCGGGCTGGAAAAGGTGTACGAAATCAACCGCAATTTCCGCAATGAGGGCGTGTCCACGCGCCACAACCCCGAATTCACCATGCTCGAGTTCTACTGGGCGCATGTTGATTACCAAAGCATGATGGACCTGACAGAAAAGCTGTTTGCCCATATCGTGAAAAGCCTTCCGGGAATGGAAGACGGGGTGGTGGAGTACCAGGGCCAGACCATTGACTTCACAAAGCGCATCAGGCGGCTGCCGGTGGCCGATGCAGTCATGGAAAAGTGCCCCGAACTGAGCCCGGACGACATCAAGAATGCGGCGCGCCTGAGAGAGATCTGCGAGCAGCGCAACATTCATGCCGAGCCTTCGTGGGGCTGGGGCGGCCTGCTCATGGCGCTGTTTGACGAGCTGGTGGAAGACGCGCTGATGGAGCCCACCTTTGTGACCAAGTACCCGGTCGAGGTGTCGCCCCTGGCGCGTCGCAGCAACGATGACCCCGATTTTACCGATCGTTTTGAGCTGGTCATTGCCGGCCGGGAGATTGCCAACGGCTTTTCCGAGCTCAACGACCCCGAAGACCAGGCCGAGCGTTTTCATGAGCAGGTGGCGGCCCGCGATGCCGGCGATGCCGAGGCCATGCACTTTGACCACGACTACATCCGCGCCCTGGAATACGGCATGCCGCCGGCGGCGGGCGAGGGCATAGGCATAGACCGGCTGGTCATGCTGCTGACCGACTCGCCTTCCATCCGCGACGTGCTGCTGTTTCCCCATCTGCGCCCGGAAGCCCGCGAATAGCGCTAATAGCGCTAATAGCGCCCGTGGCGGGCAGACGCGCTACTGGTAGCCGCGCGCCTGCAGCCTGAACAGGCGGGCATAGTGCCCGTCCTTTTCCAGCAGCTGGTCGTGGCTGCCGCGCTCGACAATGCGCCCGTCCTGAATGAGAACAATCTGGTCGGCCATGCGCACGGTGGAAAACCGGTGTGAAATGAGAATGACCATGCGGTTGCCGCTCAGCTCCCTGAAGTGTTCGAATATGCTCGCTTCGGCGGCGGCGTCCATGGCGGCCGTGGGCTCGTCAAGAACCAGAATATCGGCCTTGTCGCGCATGAAGGCGCGCGCCAGGGCAATCTTCTGCCACTGGCCGCCGGACAGCTCCTGGCCGTCCTTGAACCAGCGGCCCAGCTGGGTTTCAAAGCGCTCCGGCAGCGTATCAATGAATTCGGTGGCCATGCCCTTGTCGCTGGCCTGGCGCCAGCGTTCGCTGTCGTCAAAATCGTCAACGTCGCCCACGCCGATGTTTTCTCCAGCCTTCATCTGGTAGCGGGCAAAGTCCTGAAAGATCACACCTATGCGTCCAAGCAGATGGCGTCCGTCCCATTCCTGCAGGTCGCGGCCATCCAGCAGAATGCGGCCCGAGTCGGGCGCATACAGTCGGGTGAGCAGCTTGATGAGAGTGGTTTTGCCCGAGCCGTTCTGGCCAACCAGCGCCAGCGACTGGCCGGGGCGAATATGCAGGTTGATGTCTTTCAGCGCCGGGCGCCCGGCGCCGGGGTAGGTAAAGCTGACGTTTTCAAAACGCACGCCGTCTTCGGGCAGCGGCCCTGAAGTGGCCGTACCGGTGCTGGCCGGAACCTCCGTGTCCAGAAACTCGTACAGGGTGGAAAGATACAGATTGTCTTCGTACATGCCGCCAATGGCGGACAAAATGGCTGACACTGCCGACTGCCCCTGGCGGAACAGCGCCAGGTACATGGTCATCTGGCCCAGGGTTATGCGCCCGGCCACCGTGGTGGCGGCCACCCAGGCATAGGCGCCGTACAGGGCCAGGGTGCCAAGCAGACCGAGCACAAAACCCCAGCTGTCGCGGCGTATGGCCAGCGCCCGGTCGGCCTGGAACAGCGTTCTGAAAATTTCCTGGTAGCGCTTGAGCAAAAGCGGGCCCAGTCCGAACAGCTTGACCTCCTTGGCGTGGTCCTCGCGTGCCAGAACCGTCTCCAGATAGATCTGCATGCGGGTTTCCGGCGAGCGCCAGCGAAACAGCCGGAAGGCGTCGCCGGAAAACTTGGTTTCGGCAAAAAATGACGGCAGGCCGGCCACGATCAAAACCACCATGGCCCAGGGCGAAAACTGGATGAGCAGGCCGCCAAAGCTGGCCAGGGAAATCAGGTTCTGGGCCAGCCCGAAAGTGCGCTTGACCAGCGACAGCGGTCGGCTCGAGGCTTCGCGCCGCGCGCGGGTGAGCTTGTCGTAAAACTCTGAATCCTCGAACTGGCTCAGCTCCAGCGTCAGCGCCTTTTCCAGAATCATGACGTTGATGCGGTTGCCCAGCCGCGCGCGCAGCAGCGATTGGCTGAACGACAGGCCGCGCTGGGCGCCGGCCAGGGCAGCCACCAGAGCCGCCTCGACAGCCACCCACCTGAATACGGCGGCCAGCTCGGCGGCGCCGCCTTCCGATACGCGTGCGGCGGCCGCCACCACGGCATCGACAATCTGAGCGCCGGTCCAGGCGATGCCGGCCGGCAGCAGGCCGGCGACCAGCGTCAGCAGGGCCAGGGAAAAAGTCAGCCCGCGGCTGGTGCTCCATACCAGCTGCAGGGCGCGGCCGCTGAAGCGGAAAACGCTCAAAAAACCGGTGTCCGAACCGTGCAGGTCGCTTTCAGGGTTTTGGGTTGTGCCGGCGATGGTCAGCTCCGTGCGGATGGTGAAATGTCAGGACAGAAATATGGGCTGGAGTCGCGGCGCCTTCAAGACAGTTGTTTAAATGGTGCTGGCCAGGCTTGAAAAAGCCCTGCCGCCGGCTGGCGGCAGGGCGGGGCATGACGCTGACGCGGCACGCCGGGTCAGTCGTCGGCTGTCCAGCGCTTCAGCCAGCTGTTGACGGTGTTGTGCCACTGCACGCTGTTGTGTGGCTTGGCCACCCAGTGTGTTTCATCGGGAAAGCGCAGGAACTGGCTGGGAATGCCCTGGCGCTGCAGGGCGGTAAATGCAGCCAGCCCCTCGGACAGCGGAATGCGGTAGTCATGGTCGGAATGAATGACCAGCATGGGCACTTTCCAGTCCGCCACGTGCTTGATGGGGTTGTACTTTTCGTAGGCCTCGGGTTGTTCAAACTCGGGGCCGCCGTGTTCGTGCTCCATAAACCACAGCTCTTCGGTGGCGTAATACATGTTGCGGGTATCAAACACGCCGTTGTGGTTGATGAGGCAGCGCCACGGCTCGTTCCACTGGCTGGCTATCCAGTTGACCATGTAGCCACCGTAGCTGGCGCCCAGCGCACAGGCGCGGTCGGCGTCGAGAAAGTCATATTTTTCCAGCGCTGCCGCCCAGCCTTTTTGCAGGTCT
>DATGSU010000052.1:0-2432 GCA_035302305.1 Wenzhouxiangella sp.
CCGGCAGTCGGCGGCAATTTCCTCGGGGGTCGCGTCCAGCGTGGCCGGTCGGCCGGCGGGTCGCCCGGCGCTCGGAAAATAGTCAATGCCGGTGTTTTCAAGCAGCGGCAAAAGAGCGTCCGCGTCATGGCCGCCCAGCAGACAGTCAACGCCGATGTCCGCCGCCAGGCGGGCGCTTGCGGCGCTGGCCCCGGGCGTGGCATCCACCATTTCCATCACGCTTTTTGCGCCGGCAGCCTGAATGCGCCGGCTGAGCATGGCCAGGGTTTTGTCGCTGGCGCCAACGTCCTTGAAACCGATGTACCCAATGCCCAGCGCCGCGGCCTTGTCAACCAGCGCCAGGGCATTGTCGACCGTGCGGTCGCGGCGTGTCAGCATGAAGATGAAAAACATGATTGAGCACAATGCCCTTGTGTGTGGCGCAGCCCCTGGCTCGCAAGCCTACATCATAACGGCAGGGCCGGCCGCAATGGCGAGCCAAAATGTGCGCGCAGGCAAACTCCGCCGGCGCCGGGCCCGCATTCAGCGCGGCTGGCTGGTGGCAATAATGTCGGCCCAGTCCTCCACGGCATCACCGCTGCCCATTTGCGGCTGAATCAGCCCGTTGAGAATGAACGTGGGCGACACGTGAATGCCGTTCTGGCGCGAGTATTTGGCGTGCCACTTGGCCTCGTCATCCAGGTCGGGAATGTCAAACGCCGCGGCCAGCTTCACGCCGCTGAGCGCTTCCAGCCGGGCAATCACCTCATCGGGCGTGGTCTGCCGGTTGGGGCCGGTGGCGTGATTTTTAAACACGAATTCCTCACGATGACCCATGACCGCCTCAATCACCTTCCAGGCCCGGTCGCGGCCGTTTTCAAGCGTGCTGGCCGCAATAATGCAGCGCGTCACCACGGCCGAATACAAATGCCAGGGCTGCTGGTGAAGGCGCAGCTTGATGGTCAGGCGATCCTCGCCCACGCGCTCGAGCAGCGGGTGCATTTTCTTCAGCGCGCGCACGCAGAAAGGGCAGGTGGGTTCAATAAAGACTTCGAGAATATCGGGCCCGTGCCCCCAGTGCAGCGGGGCGGCCCGCCAGGTGTGATTGCTCATCGCAGCCTCCTCAGAATTTTTCAATATGCGGACGCAAATCCAGCTCCTGCGCCCACGCCGACCGGGGCTGGGAATGAAGCTGCCAGAACGTGTCGGCAATGGCAGACGGATCAAGATAGGAATCATCCGGCCGCGATGGATCGCGCCGGCGGGTGCGCTCGGAATCAATCTGTCCGTCAATCACCACGTGGGCCACGTGAACGCCCTGCGGGCCAAACTCCCGCGCCAGGCTTTGCGACAGGGCGCGCAGGCCAAACTTGCCCACCGCCAGCCCCGCAAACCCCGCACCGCCGCGCAGCGCCGCCGTGGCGCCGGTCAGCAAAATCGAGCCGGCCCCGTTTTTCACCATGGCCGGCAACACCTCGCGAGCCGCCAGAAAAGCGCCCATGCAGTTCACCTTCCAGGCGTTTTCAAACGCGTCAGCCGACAGCTCCAGCACGCCGCCCAGCTGAAACAGCCCGGCGTTGTAAATCAGAACCTGCGGATCCCCCAGCTCATCACGAACCCGCCCGAACGCATCGGCCACGGACTCCTCGCTGGTCACATCGCATGCAAACCCGCTGGCCTGCCCATCCTCGGCGCGAACGCTCTCCACCACCGGATTCCGACTGCCGGCCGACCGCGACAGCAAGGCCAGCCGATGCCCACCCTCGGCAAAACGCCTGGCCAGCGCCGCCCCCAGACCGGGGCCGGTGCCAACAACAGCGGTAATGGGAGAAGACTGACTCATGACGGCTCCGCAGGTGCAAGTGAGGGATTCACTTTAGCACTGGCGCGGCGCTTTTGGAGGGCTGGCAGCGATTCCGGATCAGTGGCAAAAAGCCGTGAATCGGCAAATGCCGAGTTGAGAATTGGAATTGCGAATTGGAATTATGAATTGATTGGGTCAGGCTGGGCAGCACAAAAATAACTCTGCAGTATTCGGTTGACTCCGAGTGATCCAGCTTGCGCAGCATCGCATGCTGCTGTACTGTTTGCCAAAAGTGGCGCTTGATCAGGCTGTTATGTGCGATGGTGCCGCATCATGGCATTCAGGCGTTCAGTGAATCACAACCATGATGAATCACAACCAGGGTCTGCCCCAAGTCATCGAGCTGTTCGCTTGGGGTCAAGGCACGAGCGGTTCGGGCTGCGCCCGAAGCATCAGGGAGTTTTAATGCACACAAAACCCGCATCCACGCATGCACCGAGGGTAAACGCTGACAGGCTTTGCCTGCCTGCCCCAGACAAGCGTTCTCGAGCGGCTTTTCACGCCGCTGCGTTGTGGGCCGGCAGGGTGGTCGCTGCACTGCGCCGGCTGCAGCCGCGTATCACTTCTTTCCAACAGCAATTCCCCATTC
>DATGSU010000053.1:0-4810 GCA_035302305.1 Wenzhouxiangella sp.
CCAGCGCGCGCGCTGGGAGAAGGAGGGCGACGAGATCATTGTTACCGCACTGCCGCACCAGGTGTCCCCGGCCCGGGTGCTGGAGCAGATTGCGGGGCAGATGCAGGCCAAAAAGCTGCCCTGGGTCAACGATCTGCGCGACGAGTCCGATCATGAGCATCCAACCCGGCTGGTCATCGTTCCGCGCTCCAACCGGGTGGACATTGATGCCCTCATGGATCATCTGTTCGCGACCACCGATTTGGAGAAAAACGCCCGCCTCAATCTCAACGTCATCGGCCTGGATGGTCGGCCGGGCGTCAAAAACCTGAAAGACCTGTTGTCGGAATGGCTGGCATTTCGACGCCAGACCATCGTCCGGCGCCTGGAGTTCAGGCTCGACCAGGTGGTCGACAGGCTGCACATTCTCGACGGCCTGCTGATCGCCTTTCTCAATATTGATGAGGTCATTGCCATCATCCGCACCGAAGATGAGCCCAAGCCGGTGCTGATGGAGCGCTTTGGGCTGACCGGAACCCAGGCCGAGGCCATTCTCGAGCTCAAGCTGCGTCATCTGGCCCGCCTGGAGGAAATGAAGATCACCGGCGAAAAGGATGAACTGGAAGCTGAACGCCAGCAGCTCGAATCCCTGTTGGGGTCAAGCCGCAAGCTGACCCGACTGATGCGTGACGAGCTTTTGGCCGATGCGGAAAAGTATGGTGACGAACGCCGCTCGCCGCTGGTCGAGCGTTCGGCGGCACAGGCGTTCAGCGAAACCGACCTGGTGCCGTCCGAGCCGGTCACAGTGGTGTTGAGCCAGCAGGGCTGGGTACGGGCCGCCAGAGGGCATGAAATCAACCCCGAAGAGCTCAACTACCGGTCGGGCGATGAGTTTCTGGCCGCCGCTTTTGGACGCAGCAACGAGACGGTCTGCTTTGTGGACAGCAACGGCCGGAGCTACTCGCTGGGCGCGCATGAACTGCCGTCGGCGCGCAGCCTGGGCGAGCCGCTGACCGGCCGCTTCAACACCGAGCCGGGCGCTGTTTTCCTTGCGCTGGCTGCGGGCCCGGGCGACCAGTGCGTGCTGCTGGCCAGCGACGCCGGCTATGGCTTTTTGACCCGGCTGGAAAATCTGCACACCCGCCAGCGGGCGGGCAAGCAGATGCTCAACCTGCACGAGGGCGCGCGCGTGCTGCCCATTGCGGTCGCCCCCGAAGAGGAAGGGAGTATTGTCATATGCGTGACCAGCGGGGGCTATCTGCTGGCTTATGGTGCCGATGAATTGCCCGAGCTGGCGCGTGGCCGGGGCAACAAACTGGTTAATATTCCACCGGCTGCATTCAAGGCGGGTGAACGCATGGTTGGCGCCAAGGTGCTGGCGCCTGGTCAGGAATGCCTGGTGTGGGCCGGACAGCGCTATTTGCGTTTTGGACATGCCGAAGCCGAAAGCTACATGGGTGAGCGCGCCCGGCGCGGCAAAAAACTGCCGCGCGGGTTTCAGGGCGTTACCCGGCTGACATCGGCCTGACCGGCTGCTTAACGGACGGACTCAGCCCTGGTCGGAATCAGTTGCTTCGACAACAAGCAGCAGCGTGTCGGCCTCGATGGTTTCATCCTGGCTGACACCGATTTCCGCAACCCGGCCATCGATGGGTGACTTGATGGCCAGCTCCATTTTCATGGCTTCCATGATGAGCAGAACCTCGCCTTCGTTGACGTTTTGACCGGCCTGGGCGTTGAGCTGCAGGATCTTGCCGGGCATGGGGGCCAGCAGCCGGCCGTCCGCGTCGTCGCCGGGGCCGGCGGCATGAAAGCGGGTCAGGCGGCTGAACGACCAGCGCCGGTTGTTCATGCACACTTCAATACGGTTTTCGTCCCTGGCGGCGTGGATATAAAGATTGTGGCGTTGTGTGTCTGACTGCAGGCTGTAAAGCGGTCCGTCAACCGCGCGCAGGTTGATTTCATGGCATGCGCCGGGGCTGTTATCGGAGGCGGGCCCACCATCTGAGGCAATGGTTATTTCATATTGCCCGCCTGTGCCGGTGGCCTCAAGACGACTCTGCCAATCTCCGCAGGCGAGCTCTATGGAGCGCGCCGCCGAACGGCCCAGGCGCCAGCCGTCAACGGTGTCCCACGGGCTGCAGCCGGCCGCGGCCTGTTCCTGGTCCAGCAGCCGGTAGCCGGCCGCGGCCAAGGTGGCTTCAACGGGTGGCGCGGCGTCTGTGCCGACAATGGATTCAAGGTCGCGGTCAAGCAGGCCGGTGTCTGTTTCACCCCGAGCGAAGACTTCTGAGCCCGCCAGTGCCTGCAGAAACCCCAGGTTGGTGGTCGGTCCGGCAATGAAGCAGGCCGCCAGCGCGCGCTTGAGCTGCTGCAAACAGCCCTGGCGGGTGTCGCCACGGACAATCAGCTTGGCGATCATGGGGTCATAGTGCACGCTGACCTCATCGCCGGCCTCAATGCCCGAATCAATGCGGACGTTTTCCCCGCCGGGCAGGTTCAGGACGGACACCTTGCCGGTTGAAGGCATGAAACCCCGGTCGGGGTCTTCGGCATAGATGCGCGCTTCCATGGCGTGGCCGCTCACGTGAATTTCTTCCTGGCGCAGCGGCAGCTTCTGGCCCGCCGCCACGCGCAGCTGCCATTCGACCAGATCAAGCCCGGTAATCAGCTCGGTGACCGGATGCTCGACCTGCAGGCGGGTGTTCATTTCGAGAAAGAAGAACTCGTCGCCATCGACCAGGAATTCAACGGTTCCGGCGCCGCGGTAGTCGACGGCCCGGGCTGCCCTGACGGCGGCTTCAAGCAGGCTGTCGCGCACGCTTGCGTCAAGCCCGGCGGCCGGGGCCTCTTCAATGACCTTCTGGTGGCGACGCTGGCTGGAACAGTCGCGCTCGAACAGGTGCACCACGTTGCCGTGGCTGTCGCCAAAAATCTGGGCCTCGATATGCCTTGGGCGCGGCAGGTAGCGCTCCAGAATCATGCGGTCATCGCCAAATGAACCGAGCGCCTCGCGCCGCGCGGCGGCCAGGGCCTCGGAAAAATCATTTTTTGAGTTGACAACTCGCATGCCCTTGCCGCCGCCGCCGGCCGCGGCCTTGAGCATCAGCGGAAATCCGGTTTCAGCGGCCTTTTCCAGCAGCACCTCATCGTCCTGATCATCGCCGTGATAACCCGGAATCAGCGGCACGCCAGCGGTTTCCATATGTTTTTTGGCGGCCGCCTTTGAGCCCATGATGTCCATGGTTTTGGCCGATGGGCCGATCAGGGTCAGCCCCGCCTTGTCTACAGCGCGCGCAAAATCGGCGTTTTCTGCCAGAAAGCCGTAGCCGGGGTGAACGGCTTCAGCGCCGCTGTCCACAGCCGCCCTGACAATTCTGTCGATGTTCAAATAGGACTGGTCGGCTTCGGCCGGGCCGATGTGTATGGCATGATCGGCCCGGCGCACGTGGCGGGCATTGGCATCGGCATCGGAGTAGACAGCGACAGATTCCACGCCCAGGCGGCGGCAGGTATCGATGATGCGGCAGGCGATCTCGCCGCGGTTGGCAATCAATATACGTTCAAACATGCGTGCTGCTCGCTGTGGTTGGGCGTGGGTCATTCTTCGGAATCGGTGGGCATCCAGGCCGGTGGGCGCTTTTCAAGAAAGGCCCCCAGCCCCTCCTGGCCTTCGGGGGATACGCGCAGGGCGGCAATGACATCCGAGGTCTGCGTGTCGGTTTGCCGGGCGTTGAGACGCCCTTCGACCAGCTGGTGAATGAGCGCCTTGGTGGCTGCCTGGGCCTGCGGCCCGCCCGCCAGAAAATGGCTGACGAGCTCTTCAACGTGGCTGTCGAGCTGGCCTGCGGGCACGGTGTGATTAACGAGTCCGATTTCAACGGCTTTTTCAGCGTTGATGCGCTGGCCGGTCAGCATGTAATGGCGTGCATGACCAACGCCGATACGCGCCACGACAAAGGGCGAGATGGTGGCCGGCGCCAGCCCCAGGCGCACTTCGGTCAGCCCGAACAGGGCCGATTCCAGAGCCACCGACATGTCGCAACAGGCAATCAGGCCGACGCCACCGCCAAAGGCATGGCCGTTGACGCGTGCGATGGTGGGGCAGGGCAGGTTGTTGAGCTTGCGCAGCATGGCGGCCAGCTGCCGGGCGTCGGCGCGGTTTTCATCCTCGCTGCCGTCGGCCATTGAGCGCATCCAGTTGAGATCGGCGCCGGCAGAGAAGCTGTGGCCCTCGCCGGTCAGGATGACTACGCGCGCATTGTCTGAGTCAACCTTGTCAAAGGCGCGCGACAGCGCGGCAACAAGCCCGGCATTGAATGCGTTGTGTATTTTGGGCCGATTGAGGGCAATGGTTGCCACCCCGCGGTCATCAATATGCAGTTTCAGAATTTCAGACATGATTTATTAAGGCCATTGATTGGTCAGGCTCGGGTTACATTCTGAACACGCCCACCGGTTCGGGCGTGATGGGCGCATTGGCCGAGGCCGCCAGCGCCAGGCCAAGCACGCGGCGGGTGTCAACCGGATCGATGACGCCATCGTCCCACAGCCGTGCGCTGGCGTAATAGGGATGGCCCTGCTCTTCGTACTGGTTGCGTATGGGCGCCTTGAACGCCTCTTCGGCATCCTGCGACCAGTTCTCGCCGCGACGCTCAAGCGCATCGCGCCGCACCGTGGCCAGCACGCTGGCGGCCTGCTCGCCGCCCATCACCGAAATGCGCGCATTGGGCCACATCCACAAAAAGCGCGGCTGATAGGCCCGTCCGCACATGGCGTAGTTGCCGGCGCCAAACGAACCGCCGATGACCACGGTGAACTTGGGCACATG
>DATGSU010000054.1:0-3008 GCA_035302305.1 Wenzhouxiangella sp.
TCGCTGCCGCGCCCCACCCGCCCGCGCAGCTGATGCAGCTGCGACAGCCCCAGGCGCTCGGCGTTGTCAATGATCATCAGGCTGGCATTGGGCACGTCAACGCCCACCTCAATGACGGTGGTGGCCACCAGCAGATGAATCCTGCCGCGCGCAAAATCATCCATGACGCGCTGCTTTTCGTCTGCCTTCAAACGTCCGTGCACCAGCCCCACCGTAAACTCCGGCAGCGCGGCGGCCAGCGTTTCGGCCGTCGACTCGGCCGCCTGGGCCTCAAGCAGCTCCGACTCTTCAACCAGCGGGCACACCCAGTAGGCCTGCCGCCCTTCGGCAAGCGCCAGCCGCAGGCGCCCGATGATGTCTGCGCGGCGCGCATCGCTCATGGCCGCGGTCCTGACCGGCTTGCGGCCCGGCGGCAGCTCGTCAATCACCGAAACATCGAGGCCGGCGTAGGCGGTCATGGCCAGGGTGCGCGGAATGGGCGTGGCGGTCATGATGAGCTGGTGCGGCGAGCGCAGTCCGTCGCTGCCCTTGCTGGCCAGGGCCAGGCGCTGGTGAACGCCAAAACGGTGCTGTTCGTCAATGATCACCAGGGCCAGATCGCGAAACGCCACGTTGTCCTGAAAAAGAGCGTGGGTGCCGACAGCTATCGATGCATCGCCGGACAGTTTTTCCAGCGCCTGGCGGCGCGCCTTGCCGGTTACCTTGCCGGCCAGCCACACCAGCTCCAGGCCCAGCGGCTCAAACCACTGCCCCAGCGTGCGCAAATGCTGTTCGGCCAGAATTTCGGTGGGCGCAACAATGGCGGCCTGGCGACCGGCGGCCGCAGCGGCCAGCAGCGCGCTGGCCGCCACCAGGGTCTTGCCCGATCCGACATCGCCCTGCAGCAGCCGGCGCATGGGGCGGCTGCGGGCAATGTCGGCGGCTATCTCTTTCATAACGCGCTGCTGGGCGGCGGTGGGCTCAAAGCCCACCTGCTCCAAAAGCTGTTTTTGAGCGGCCGGCTCATGCTCAAGCACTACGGCCTGCTGCCGGTCGCGCGCCCGGCTGGCGCGCGCCAGAACCAGATGGTGGGCCAGCAGTTCTTCGCTGGCCAGGCGCTGCACCGCCGGGTGGCTGCCGTGCGCCAGCGCGTCCAGGTCTTCATCGGGGGGCGGCCGGTGAACCGTCAGCAGCGCCGCGGTCAGATCGGGTGCCAGCCGGTCGCCCAGCGGGTCCGCCAGCCTGATGCCGCCCTCGGCCAGGCGCTGAACAGCCGCTTCAACCAGGCTGGCAATGCGGGCCTTTGCCAGGCCCTGCACTGTTGAATAAATGGCCGTCAAATGGGCCGGCAGCGCGGCCGGCCGGGCCGCATCCAGCTGGCGAATTTCGGGGTGCGCCATCTCCAGGCCGGCAGGCCCGGCGCGCACCTCGCCAAAGCAGCGCACCAGGTTGCCGGCGGCCAGCAGGCGCAGCTGTGAAGGATAAAAGCGGAAAAAGCGCAGCGTCAGCTGGCCGGTGTCGTCGGCCAGCGTCACCACCAGCATGCGCCGGCGGCGCTGCACCACGTCCTGGTGAATGACCCGCCCCTGAACCTGCACGCGCGTGCCGGGTAGCACCCGGCCAAGAGCCACAATGCGGGTGCGGTCTTCGTAGCGCAGCGGCAGATGAAAAAGCAGGTCGAGTTCGCGAACAATGCCCAGCGCCTTCAGGCGCGAGGCGACCTGCGGGCCCACCCCGTCCAGCTCGGTAACCGGTCGTGTTCCTGAGGCGGGCACGGCACTTTTCCGAATTCCGCCTCAGCGGCCGGCCAGCACCGCCACGGCGTCCATTTCCACCGGAACACCTTTGGGCAGGGCCGACACCTCAACCGTGGCGCGCGCCGGATACGGCTGCGTAAAGCGCTCGCCCATCAGCTCGTTAACCACTCCGAACTGCGCCAGATCGGTCAGAAAGATATTGAGCTTGACGATGCTGTCCAGATTGCCGCCCGCCTCTTTGAGAATGGCCTCCAGGCTATCAAAAACCCGCTCGACCAGGGCGCGAAAGTCTCCATCCACCAGCTCGCCGGTGGCCGGATCAAGCGGCACCTGGCCGGAAACATACAGGGTATTGCCGGCCCTGACGGCCTGCGAATACGGGCCAATGGCTGCGGGTGCGGCCGTGGTCTTGACGGGGGTTTTGCTCACAATGATCTCCTTGGGGTTGCGTTTCTGGCGGCCGGCGCCAGCGCCGGCCCGGCCTTGTCAGGCGATTTCGCGGCTGACCTTGAGCACGTGGCGATTGCGGCGCAGCCGGCGAATGACGCGGGCCAGGTTTTTTCTGTCCCTGACCGACAAAATGAACTTGAGCGTGGCGGTTTCGCGGGTGCTGGCCGGCTGCTCCACTTCTTCGATGTTGGACCCCACCTCGCTGACGCTGGCCGATATGGAGGCCAGCACGCCGGGGGTGTTGACGGTTGTGACCTTGAGCCGGGCCGAATAATAGCCCTTGACCACCGACGCCCAGCCCACCTCCAGGCAGTGGTCCGGGTGGTTTTTTTCCAGCTCGGGCACGTTGTGGCACTGGCGGCGATGAATGATCAGCCCCTTGCCCGGCGACATGTAGCCCATGATGTCATCGCCCGGAATGGGATAGCAGCATTTGGCATAGCTGACTATCGCGCCGCGCACGTCGCCCACGGTCAGTATTTCGGCATGGCCGCTGTCGCTGCGGCGCCGGCTGCGCGATGAAATCAGGCCGTCGGCCACAATGCTGGCCAGCCTGTCGCCACGGCCAATCTTGATCAGCAGATCCTCGAGCCGGTCGATGCCGTTCTTCTTCAGGTAGCGATCCAGGCGCCGGGAGGGAACATTTTCAAACGAATAGCCGCGCTGCGCCATGGCCTGGTCAAGCAGGCGGTTGCCAAACTCGACCGAGTCGGCCCGCTCCAGATTCTTCAGGTGGGCACGTATGCTGGACCGGGCCTTGGAGGTCACCACAAACTCGTGCCATTCGGGCTTGGGCTTTTCGCCCTCCCTGGTTTCTATTCT
>DATGSU010000055.1:0-11690 GCA_035302305.1 Wenzhouxiangella sp.
CAGGGCCTTGTTGTGGGTGGGGCCGGCAACGGGCCGGTTGATGCTGGCAAACTTGCCGCCGTTGGCGTCTTTTTCCCATACCCATACTTTGGGCGGTTCGTAGCTGCTGTCGTTCATGCAGGGCGCTCCTTCAATGTTTCAGACTGGGGGGAACAGCATGAATACATGCGGTCCGGCGTTGCTGCCATCAAGTATGACGCAGCCCAAAAGCTGTTTGGCGGCTTATACTTGCCGTCATGAAAAGACGCACAAAAGTGGTTGCCACCCTGGGGCCCGCCACCGACGAGCCGGCCGTGCTGGAGCGCATGATCACGGCCGGCTGTGATGTGGTGAGGATCAATTTTTCACACGGTGACGCCGAAACCCACGCCCGGCGCATTCGCATGGTGCGCGCCGCTGCGCGTGAGCTGGACACCGACATTGCCGTGCTGGCCGACCTGGCTGGCCCCAAGATTCGCATTGGCCGGTTTCGCGCCGGCGCGGTCGATCTGAAGGCCGGCGATGCATTTGCCCTTTACGCCCGCCAAAACCCGCCGCCGGGCGATGAAAAAGGCGTGGGCGTGGCCTATCTTGGCCTGGTGGATGATGTCAGGCCGGGATCCGAGCTGCTGCTGGATGACGGGCTGATGGCCATGCGCGTGGTGCGCATTGACGGCGATGTCATCCACTGCGAGGTCATGACCAGCGGACGCCTGTCCGATCGCAAGGGCCTGAACCTGCGCGGCGGTGGACTGTCGGTGCCGGGAGTGTCCGAAGATGACGCCCGCGACATTGTGCGTGCCGCCGACTGGCAGGTGGATTACCTGGCAGTGTCCTTTCCGCGCGGCCCCGAAGACATGCATCAGGCCCGCCGCCTGCTCAGGGAGGCCGGCGGCCACGCCGGGCTGGTGTCCAAGATCGAGCGCACCGAGGCCATTGAAAATCTGGAGGCGGTCATCGAGGCCTCCGATGCGGTTCTGGTGGCGCGTGGCGATCTGGGCGTGGAAATCGGCAACGCCGAGCTGCCCGGCCTGCAAAAGCGCATCATTGCCGCCTCGCTGGAAGCCAACCGGCCGGTCATCACCGCCACGCAAATGATGCAGTCCATGGTCGATGCCCCTGTGCCCACCCGGGCCGAGGTGCTGGACGTGGCCAATGCGGTCATCGACGGCACCGATGCGGTCATGCTGTCGGCCGAGACGGCGGTCGGACGGCACCCCGACCTGGTGGTCGAGACCATGCGCAAGATCTGCGTGGGCGCCGAGCGGCATGTCCAGGCGCACATGCCCGCCGGCAAGATCAACGTGCGCGCCGAGCGGGTGGATCAGGCCATAGCCATGGCCACCATGGTCACGGTTCACAATCTCCCTGTGGAAGCCATCATCGTGCTGACCGAATCGGGCTCGACGGCACAGTGGCTCAGCCGAGTGCGCTCGCCGGTGCCCATTATCGCCCTGTCGCCCAATCACGCCACCCTGCGGCGCATGCGGCTGTTTCAGCACGTGCGCCCGCTGTTGTTCGTGCCCGAAAAAATGCGCGCCTCGCGCCTGTCGCGGGCCGCCCTTGAGCATGTGCAGGCAGCCGGCCTGATCAAGCCCGGCGATCGCGTGCTCATGACGCTGGGTGACGATCAGGGCGTGATGGGCGGCACCAACACGCTCAAGATTCTCACCGTGGCGTAAAGCGGCCGCGCTGCTTTTGGCGCTGCATGTCGCCGGCCCGCCCGCTTGTCTTGAAGGCGGCCGTTCGGAGTCAGGCCTGACTGCCCGCAAGGGCCAGGCCGCAACCGCCTGTTGCAAAGAACGCCAAAATGCTGACGGTCCGGGGTTTGTGCCTGGTGTGGCCGGCCTGACAGCCGCAAACGGCGGCCAATGAATTTGCCGGTGTTGAACGCTACAATAGAGCGTTGGATTTCAAAAACTTCATTCTTTGTGCAAGGTGATCTGGACATGACCGATATTTTCGAGCAGCTTGTAGAAACCGCCCAGGCAATGGTGGCGCCCGGCAAGGGCATTCTGGCCATGGATGAATCCACCGGCACCATCGAGAAACGGCTCAATTCCGTGGGCGTTGAATCCACGGAGGAAACGCGGCTTGACTACCGCTCCATGCTCCTGACCACGCCCGGACTGGGCGAGCATGTATCGGGTGCCATTCTGTTTGACGAAACCATTCGCCAGAGCACGCCGGACGGGCGGCGGCTGGTCGATATCATGAAGGAAGCCGGCATCATTCCGGGCATCAAGGTGGACACCGGCGCCAAGGCGCTGGCCGGCTTTGAGGGTGAAAAGATCACCGAGGGCCTGGACGGGCTGCGCGAGCGGCTGGCCGAATATTATGAGCTGGGCGCGCGCTTTGCCAAATGGCGCGCCGTCATCACCATTGGCGATGACATTCCCTCGCGCACCTGCCTGCACGCCAACGCCCACGCCCTGGCTCGCTACGCCGCCCTGTGCCAGGAGGCCGGGATTGTGCCCATCGTCGAGCCCGAAGTGCTGATGGATGGCGACCACGATCTGGACACGTCCTACGATGTCAATGAAGCGGCCCTGAAGATCACCTATGAAGCGCTTTACGAGCACAGCGTGCTGCTTGAAGGCGTGGTGCTCAAGCCGTCCATGGTTATTTCGGGCTCCGATGCAAAAGACCGCGCCGGTGCCCAGGACGTGGCCGAAGCCACCGTTGACTGCATGCTCAACGCCGTGCCGGCGGCAACGGCCGGTATTGTGTTTCTTTCAGGCGGGCAGGGCGATGTTGAGGCCACCCGCCATCTCGATCTGATGAACCGCCTGGGCGACCTGCCCTGGCCGCTGTCATTTTCCTATGGTCGCGCCCTGCAGCAGGAAACGCTCAAGACCTGGGCGGCCGACCCCAAGGGCAACCGCGAAAAGGCCCAGAAAATTCTCGCCCATCGCGCCAAAATGAACGGCCTGGCCGCGCTGGGCGAGTGGACCAGGGACGCCGAGAAGGCCTGAGTCCGCGCTGCAGGCGCGCCGGCATCCAGTCCGGCTGTTACGCTGATGCGGTTGCCGAATCACAAACCTGACCCTGCGCCATCCGCAAGCCCGGGGTGGCGCAGCCCGCTTTACACTCATCTGCCGCATGCCGGCCCGAAGGTGCCATGACCGACCAAGACAAGTTCCGCGAAGAAGCCCTCGAATACCATCGCCAGCATCCGCCCGGCAAGATCAAGCTGGTGCCGACCAAGGCACTGACCACCGCCAGGGACCTGGCGCTGGCCTATTCGCCGGGCGTGGCGGCGGCCTCCGAGGAGATCGCCAAGGATCCGCTCAAGGCGCTTGACTACACGGCTCGCGGAAACCTGGTCGCTGTCGTGTCCAACGGCACGGCCGTCCTGGGCCTGGGTGATATCGGTGCGGCGGCGTCCAAGCCGGTCATGGAAGGCAAGGGCGTGCTGTTCAAGAAGTTTGCCGATATCAACGTGTTTGATATCGAGATTGACGAGGACGACCCTGAAAAGCTGATTGATATCGTCGCCAGCCTGGAGCCGACCTTTGGCGGCATCAATCTGGAAGACATCAAGGCGCCGGAATGCTTTGAAGTTGAAGACGCGCTCAAAAAGCGCATGAACATTCCCGTGTTTCATGACGACCAGCACGGCACGGCCATTATTGCTGCGGCCGCGCTGATCAACGGGCTGCAGCTGGTTGACAAGAAGCTTGAAAACATTCGCCTGGTGGCTTCGGGGGCCGGAGCGGCCGGCATTGCCTGCCTGGATCTTTTGGTCACCATGGGCCTGAAGCGCGAAAATATTGTGGTATGCGACCGCGAAGGGGTGGTGTATGCCGGGCGCAGCAGCGAAATGGACAAGCGCAAGGCGATTTACGCCATTGATACCGACATGCGCACCCTGGGCGAGGCCATTGACGGTGCCGATGTGTTCCTGGGCGTGTCTGCGCCGGGCGTTCTCACGGCGGACATGGTCAAGGCCATGGCCGATCAGCCCATCATTCTGGCGCTGGCCAACCCGGTGCCGGAAATCATGCCCGATGTGGCCCGCAAGGCGCGCCCGGACGCGCTGATTGCCACCGGCCGGTCGGATTTTCCCAACCAGGTCAACAACGTCCTGTGTTTTCCGTACATTTTCCGCGGCGCGCTGGATGTCGGCGCCACGGCCATCAACGATGAAATGAAGATGGCCTGCGTGCATGCCCTGGCCGACCTTGCCCAGATGGAGGCTTCTGATGTGGCGGCCCGGGCCTACGGCGGAGAGGTGCCGAAATTCGGGCCCGACTATCTGATTCCGCAGCCTTTTGACCCCCGGCTTTTGGCGCACCTGGCGCCGGCGGTGGCCCAGGCGGCCATGGATTCGGGCGTTGCCACCCGCCCCATTGACGACATGCGCGCCTACCGCGAGCGCCTGTACCAGCACGTGTTCAGAACCGGGCTGCTGATGAAGCCGGTGTTTGACGCCGCGCGGCACGATCCCAAAAGAGTGGTGTTTGCCGAGGGCGAGGAGGAAACCGTGCTGCGCGCGGTGCAGTCCATTGTCGACGATGGGCTGGCCAGGCCCATTCTGATTGGCCGCCCGGCCGTGGTCGACATGCGCATCGAGCGCGCGGGGCTGAGAATTCGTCCGGAGCGCGACTTCGAGCTGGTCAACCCCGAGTCCGACCCGCGCTTCAGGGAATATTGGCAGACATTTCATGAAATTACCCAGCGGCGCGGGGTGACGCCCGATTCGGCCAAGGCCATCATGCGCACGCGCACCACCGTTATTGCCGCCGTCATGGTGCACCGCAACGAGGCCGACGCGCTGATTTGCGGCGTGGTTGGGCGCTATCAGAAAAAACTGCAGTACATCAACGAGGTGTTTGGAACCCGCGGCAACAGCGGCACGCTGGGCGCGCTGTCGGCCATGGCCAACGACAGCGGCACCTATTTTGTCTGTGATACCCACGTCAACCCCAACCCCAGCGCCGAGCAGCTGGTGGAGCTGACGCTGATGGCGGCCGAGCGGCTGCACATGTTTGGCATGACGCCGCGCATTGCGCTGTGCTCGCACTCCAATTTCGGCAGCCATGTCGACGACTCGTCGGCCAAGATGCGGCGCGTGTTCAACATGCTGCGCGAGCGCGCGCCCGACCTTGAGGTCGAGGGCGAGATGCGCGCCGATGCGGCGCTGATGCCGTCCATAAGAGAGCGGATCTTCCCCAATTCGCGCCTGCGCGGCCAGGCCAACCTTCTGGTCATGCCCAACCAAGATGCGGCCCACATCGCCTTTTCCATGGCCCGCGTCATTGGCAAGGGAGTAACCGTTGGCCCCATGCTGATGGGCATAGGCCGCCCGGCCCATGTGCTGACGCCATCGGCCACGGTCAGGCGCGTGGTCAACATGACCGCCATTGCCGTTGTGGACGCCCAGCAATACGAGCTGGCCCGCAAGAAGGCGCAGGATGATTCCGCCGACTGAGCGCTGGTGGGCCCTGACGTGGCTGCTCGCCGGCATCCTGCTGGCCTCGCCGGCTTTTGCCGTTGAGCTGCCGGACAGCTTTGTTCGCATTGACAGCGACGGAAGCACCCCGCGCGCCCTTCAGGTGGCGCTGGTGCAATATGTGGACGCTTACGGGCGCAGGCTGGATCTGATTGGTGCCGTGCATGTGGCCGAGCGCGGCTACTTTGCCACCCTCGAGCGGCGTTTTGAGCGCTACGATGCGCTGCTCTACGAGCTGGTGGCCGATATCGGTGAGCGAAAGCCGCCGGAGAAGCGGTCAGCCAGCGCGGCCATGGATTGGGTGGGGCTGATCCAGGGCGGGCTGAAGAACCTTCTCGGCCTGAGCTTTCAGCTTGAGGAAATTGACTACACCGCCGGCAATTTTGTGCACGCCGACCTGACGCCCGGTGAGCTTGAGGCGGCGATGGAGGCGCGCGGCGAGTCGTGGCTGGGAACCTGGCTGCAGCTGTGGGCCGCCGCCCGGAACAGCCCGGGTGCCCAGGTGCCGACCGGTGGCATTGCGCTGGTGATGCTGCTGTCCAGCGACCGCCAGGGCGACCTGAGGCGCTACATGGCCAGGGCGCTGGTGGACCAGCTTGCCGCCACAAACGCACTGGGCGGAGAGCGGGGCTCGGCGCTGATCACCGAGCGCAACCGCAAGGCGCTGCAGGTTCTTGAACAGGCCATGGAGGCCGGAGCGGACAGCCTGGGCCTGTTTTATGGCGCTGCGCACATGCATGACTTTCACCGGCAGCTGGTGGGCCGGTTCGGCTTTTTACCGGTGGCCATCGAGTGGCTGGATGCCTGGGATCTGACGGCCAAATAGGCCGGCAGGCCCGGTTTTCTGTTCGCCCTTTGCGCCGGTTTGAAGGCGCGCAGGCGTTATAATGGCTTGTCCGCACAAGGCGGATGTTTCACTATCAAATTGACGAGGCAGGGCATGGTGTACGACCGCACAAATCTGACAGATATCGACAAACAGGAAACCCGCGAGTGGCTGGATTCGCTCAAGGCCGTGATCGGCCGCGACGGCCCGGAACGTGCCCATTACATCATTGAACGACTGGTGGAGCTTGCGCGCCGCTCGGGGGCCCATCTGCCGTTTGATCTGACCACGGCCTACATCAACACCATCCCCCTGCACCGCGAGCCGGTCATGCCCGGCGACCCCGCCATGGAAAGGCGCATTCGCTCCATCATTCGCTGGAATGCCATGGCCATGGTGGTGCGCGCCTCCAGGCGCGGTGGCGATCTGGGCGGTCACATTGCCAGCTTTGCCTCGGCGGCCACGCTCTACGATGTCGGCTTCAATCATTTTTTCAAGGGGCCCGATCACCCCGATGGCAGTGACCTGGTCTATTTCCAGGGCCACTCGTCGCCCGGGTTCTATGCGCGCGCGTTTCTTGAGGGCCGCCTGACCGAAGAACAGCTCGACAACTTCCGCCAGGAAGTGGACGGTGAAGGCATCAGCTCGTACCCGCATCCCTGGCTGATGCCCGATTTTTGGCAGTTCCCGACCGTGTCCATGGGGTTGGGACCCATCATGGCCATCTACCAGGCGCGCTTCCTCAAGTACATGACCCATCGCGGCATGGCCGATGCCGGCAAGCGCACGGTGTGGGGCTTTCTCGGCGACGGTGAGATGGACGAGCCGGAGTCGCTGGGCGCCATTTCTCTGGCCGGCCGTGAGCATCTCGACAACCTCGTGTTTGTCGTCAACTGCAACCTGCAGCGCCTCGACGGCCCGGTGCGCGGCAACGGCAAGATCATTCAGGAGCTTGAAGGATTCTTCCGCGGTGCCGGGTGGAATGTCATCAAGGTGATCTGGGGCTCCTACTGGGATCCGCTGCTGGCCCGCGACACCAAGGGCATCCTGCGCAAGCGCATGGAAGAGGCGGTTGACGGCGAGTACCAGAAGTACCGCGCCAACGACGGCGCCTATGTGCGCGAGCACTTCTTTGGCGCCTACGATGAGCTTCGGGAAATGGTTGCCAACATGACCGACGAAGACATCTGGCGGCTCAACCGCGGCGGGCACGATCCGCACAAGATCCACGCCGCCTACAAGGCCGCCATGGAACACAAGGGCCAGCCGACCGTTATTCTGGCCAAGACCATCAAGGGCTATGGGCTGGGCCAGGACGGCGAAGGCCAGAATATTTCACACCAGCAAAAGAAGCTGGACGACGATGGCGTCAGGTATTTCCGCGACCGCTTCAACGTGCCGCTGAGCGATGAGGAAATCGAGGGGGTGCCCTATTACCATCCCGGCGATGATTCCGAAGAGATCAAATACATGAAAAAACGCCGCCAGGAGCTGGGCGGCTACCTGCCGCAGCGCAGGGTAGAGGAAAAGCAGCTCAAGACGCCCGATCTGGACGCGTTTGACAGAATCATGGCGTCGACCGGTGAGCGGGAGATATCGACCACCATGGCCTTTGTGCGCTGCCTGACCGTGATGCTGCGCGACAAGAACATCAAGGACAACATCGTGCCAATTCTGTGCGACGAAGGGCGCACATTCGGCATGGAAGGCCTGTTCCGTCAGCTGGGCATTTATGCCCATACCGGCCAGCTGTATGAGCCGGAAGACTCGGATCAGCTGGCCTACTACCGCGAATCGCAGGACGGCCAGGTTCTGCAGGAAGGCATTACCGAGGCCGGCGCACAAAGCTCGTGGATTGCGGCGGCCACCAGCTACGCCAATACCGGCGTGCCCATGATCCCGTTCTATGCCTTTTATTCCATGTTCGGCTTCCAGCGGGTGGGTGACCTGCTGTGGGCGGCCGCCGACAGCCACGCGCGCGGCTTTTTGATTGGCGGCACCTCCGGGCGTACAACCCTCAACGGGGAAGGCCTGCAGCACCAGGACGGCCACAGCCATGTGCAGGCCGGTCTCATTCCCTGCTGCATCAGCTATGACCCGACCTTTGCCTATGAAGTGGCGGTCATCATGCAGGATGGTCTGCGGCGCATGTACGCAGAAAACGAGGATGTTTTCTACTACATCACCGTGCTCAACGAAAACTACAGCCATCCGGAGATGCCCGAAGGCGCCGAAGAAGGCATTCGCAAGGGCATGTACCTGCTCGAGGACTCCGGCGTCAAAAATGACGACGACAAGCCAGTGGTTCAGCTGATGGGCTCGGGCGCTATTTTGCGCGAGGTCATGGCCGCCGCCAAAATCCTTGACGAGGATTATGGCGTGGCGGCCGACCTGTGGTCGGTGCCCAGCTTCAACGAGGTCAGAAAAGATGGCCAGGAGATCACCCGGCGCAATCATCTCAACCCCGACCAGCCGGCCCGTACACCCTGGATTACCGGGCTGCTCAAGGGGCGGCCCGGGCCGGTTGTGGCCGCCACCGACTACGTGCGCGCCCATGCCGACCAGGTGCGCGAATACGTGCCCCAGAAAGACTACATCGTGCTGGGCACCGACGGCTTCGGACGCTCGGACACGCGCGAGAATCTGCGCCGCTTCTTCGAGGTTGATCGCTACCACGTGGCCTGGGCGGCACTGGTTGGCCTCAATCGCCAGGGCAAGTTTGACGACGAGCGCCTGATCAAGGCGCGCAGCGCGCTCAACATCGACCCAGACAAGCCAATGCCAACGACGGTTTGAGTCCGGGCAGGATGAAAGCCCCCGGCAGAAAAGGATCATGACGGCCGCCAGGCTGCAACAGACACAGATGAGAGTGAAGCCATGAGCAACAAGCAAGAGATCAAGGTTCCCGACATTGGTGACGTTGACAAGGTCCCGATCATCGAAGTGCTGGTCTCCGAGGGCGATGAGGTCGAGCGCGAGCAGTCGCTGATCACGCTCGAGTCCGACAAGGCCACCATGGAGGTGCCTTCATCAATGGCCGGAACAATTGTCGAGCTCAGGGTGGGAGAGGGCGACGAAGTTGGCGCAGGCGACGTCATTGCCGTTGTGGAGGTAACAGAAGAGGCACCGGACAGTCCGTCCGCTGAAGAGCAAGCTGAAGCGGCGCCGGATGAAGCTGTTGAGGACGATGGCGACAAGGCCGGCGAACAGCGTGAAGAGCCGGTGCAGGCGGCCGAAGATGCCAGCCGCGAAGACGGGCCGGCGCAGTCGCCGCCGGCAGGCGACAGTGATGACCTGCCGCCGCCGCCCATTCCCTATGAGGCCATGGGCGAGGACCCTTCCAGAATTCCTCATGCCTCACCTGCCATTCGCCGCCTGGCGCGACAGCTGGGCGTTGATCTGAGTCGGGTGTCGGGTTCGGGGCGCAAGGGCCGCATTACCGAAGAGGATCTCAAGGGCCACGTCAAGCAGGCCATGCAGTCCGGCGGCGCAGCGGCCGGCGGTGGTCTGGATGTGGCCGCCGCACCGCAGGTTGATTTTGCCAGATACGGTGAAATTGAGGAAGTGACGCTGTCGCGCGTCCAGCAGATTTCCGGGCCGGCGCTGCATCGCAACTGGGTGTCCATACCGCACGTGACCCAGTTTGACCAGGCCGACATTACCGAAATGGAAGCGTTTCGTCAGGCCAGCAAGTCAACGGCCGAGCAGGCGGGCACCAGAATGACGCCACTGGTGTTTCTGATCAAGGCAGTGGTTGCCGCGCTCAGGGAGTTTCCGCACTTCAATGCCTCTCTGGCGCCGGATGGCAAAACCCTGGTGATGAAAAAGTACTACCACGTGGGCGTGGCGGTTGACACCGACAACGGGCTTTTGGTCCCGGTCATTCGCGACTGCGACAAGAAGGGCCTGATCGAGCTGGCCCGCGAGCTGACCGATTTGTCCGAGCGCGCCCGCGCCGGAAAACTCAAGGCCGATGAAATGCGAGGCGGCTGCTTTTCAATTTCCAGCCTGGGCGGCATTGGCGGAACGGCCTTTACGCCCATCATCAACGCGCCCGAACTGGCCATTCTCGGCGTATCGCGCTCGGAGATGGCGCCGGTGTGGAACGGCGAGGCGTTTGAGCCGCGCCTGATGCTGCCGCTGTCGCTTTCATATGACCATCGGGTCATCGACGGTGCCGATGCGGTTCGCTTTACCCGCTATCTGGCGGCACAGCTTGAGGATTTGCGGCGCCTGCTTCTTTGAGCACCCGGCGCACCGGGCTTGGCATGCTGCTGGCAGCAGCGGTGGGTGCACTGCTGCTGCTTACCTACATCTTTTCGGGCTTGATCGAGCGCCGCCAGTCTGTGTCACTGCCGGCCAGTCAAAACATAGCCGGCCGCACAGAGGTGGTATTGCAGGCCGACAGAAAAGGGCATTTTGTCGCGCCCGGCAGAATCAACGGCCAGTCGGTCAGGTTTCTGGTCGACACCGGCGCCACCCTGGTGTCCGTGCCGGCCAGTCTGGCTGGCGAGCTGGGGCTTGAACGCACCGTTCCTGTTGGCCTTGAAACTGCAGCCGGCCCGGTCAGCGGCTGGATGACCCGCGCAGATCAGGTCCAGCTGGGAGACATTGTGCGCCACGATGTGGCAGTGGCCATCAGCCCCGCGAACAGCGATACCGTGCTGCTGGGCATGAGTTTTTTGCGCCATCTTGATCTTGACCAGAAGGGCGGCAGGCTGCGCATGACAGCGCTAAAAAACGAAGAAAGCCTGCGCTGAATCAGTGCGCTTCCGGTACGATTGGGCTTGTGTTTTTGCGTACTTTTATATTTGTGAATTCGTGATCAGGGCACGGGGCTGACGTCCTCATGCCGCCAGAGAGAGAGCCATGAGCAACAGAAAAGAGATCGTCGTTCCCGATATTGGTGATTTGGGCAAGGTGCCCGTGATCGAGGTGCTGGTCGCCCAGGGTGACAAGGTCGAGAAGGAAGACAGCCTGCTGACCCTGGAGTCGGACAAGGCCACCATGGATCTGCCGTCGCCGGCCAGCGGCCGGCTGGTGGAGCTCACCGTTTCGGAAGGTGATGAGGTGGGCCAGGGTGATGTTATCGGCGTCATTGAAGTCAGCGGTCAGGCCAGCGATGACGGCAGTGCACCCGCTCAAGCGTCTGCACAAAAGCCGGAAGAGAGCGGCGCCGATGAAAAGCCGCAAGCGGATGAAGGACGCAGCGGCCAGGACATCTCAGCCGCGTCGACGCCTGATGCCGACCACAGCCATGACTTTGATCTGCTGGTGCTGGGGGCCGGTCCGGCCGGCTACAGCGCCGCATTCCGGGCCTCCGACCTGGGCATGAAAGTGGCGCTGGTGGAGCGTCATGAAACCCTGGGCGGCGTGTGCCTGAACGTTGGCTGCATTCCTTCCAAGGCGCTGCTGCACGTGGCCGGCGTG
>DATGSU010000056.1:0-5130 GCA_035302305.1 Wenzhouxiangella sp.
TGGCGGCCTATATCGACAACGAGCAGATGCCGCTCTACACCGAGCTGCAGTCGGGCCAGACGGTAAGAATAGAAACCAGGGAGGGCGAAAAGCCCAAGCCCGAATGGCACGAGTTTGTGGTGACCTCCAAGGCCCGCTCCAGCATACGTGCCCACCTGAAGAATCTGGAGCGGGCCGACTCGGTCGAGTTTGGCAACCGCCTGCTTGACCAGGCCATGGCGCAGCGCGGCTATTCGTTTGAAAATGTTCCCTCCCGGCGCCTGGAACGCTACCTGAAGAAGAACGGCATCGACCGACTTGAAGATCTGCTGATCAAGATTGGCCGCGGCGACAGGCTGGCCAGCATTGTGGCCGATGGCCTGATTTCATCGCGCAGCCGGCGCCGCAGCGACAGCGGCGATGCCGAAATACTGACCGTGGGCGACGTGCGCGGCGCGATAGTCAGCTATGCCAAATGCTGTTACCCCATCCCGGGTGATGACATCATGGGCTACATGTCGCCGGGCAAGGGGCTGATCATTCATCGCCGCCAGTGCCACAACGTGCCCGAGCTGGAAAAAAACCACCCGGACCACTGTCTGGCAGTGGGCTGGGCGTCGGTGGTCAAGGGCTATTATTCGGCCCGGCTCAAGGTCACAACCGTCAACACCCCCGGCGTGCTGGCTTCCATATCGGCCAGCGTCAGCGAGGTGGGGTCCAATATCGAAGAGGTGGAGCAGCCGGCCAGCACCCGTGAAACCGCCACGCTCAAGTTCATTTTGTCGGTCAGGGACAGAAAAAACCTGGCCCGCGTCATTCGCCGGCTGCGCCGCAATCGCCACGTGCTCAAGGTCAGCCGCGAAATCGCCTGATGGAGCCGGGCCGGCGCTGGTGCCGGCCGCCAGAACTGAAACCCCAAGGAGTCCGTTGTGAGTAAAACCCCCATCAAGACCACGGCCGCACCCGCAGCCATTGGTCCGTATTCGCAGGCCGTCAAGTCCGGCAACACCCTGTACGTTTCCGGCCAGGTGCCGCTTGATCCGGCCACCGGCGAGCTGGTGGACGGAGACTTTCGCGCCCTGGTCGAGCGGGTTTTTGACAGCCTTGAGGCCATTCTCAAAGAGGCGGGCGGCGATCTGGACAGCATCGTCAAGCTCAATATATTTCTGACCGATCTGGCGCAGTTCGGCGTGGTTAACGAGCTGATGGGCGAGCACTTTACGCAGCCGTATCCGGCGCGCGCCACGGTTGAAGTGTCGGCCCTGCCCAAAGGCGTTCCGGTGGAAATGGACGCCGTGGCGGTGCTGTCCGGCCGCTGAACCGGAATTCGGAAAAAGTGCTGTGCCCGCCTCAGGAACACGACCGGTTACCGAGCTGGACGGGGTGGGCCCGCAGGTCGCCTCGCGCCTGAAGGCGCTGGGCATTGTTCGCGAGCTTGACCTGCTTTTTCATCTGCCGCTGCGCTACGAGGATCGCACCCGCATTGTGGCTTTGGGCCGGGTTCTTCCCGACACGCGCGTGCAGGTTCAGGGGCGGGTCATTCATCAGGACGTGGTGCAGCGCCGCCGGCGCATGCTGGTGGTCACCCTGGCCGATGACACCGGCCAGCTGACGCTGCGCTTTTTCCGCTTTTATCCTTCGCAGCAGCGCCTGCTGGCCGAAGGCAACGTGGTGCGCTGCTTTGGCGAGGTGCGCGCCGGGCCGGCCGGCCTGGAGATGGCGCACCCTGAAATCCGCCAGCTGGGCGCGGCCCGGCCGGACGCGCTGCCGACCCATCTGACGGCCATCTATTCAACGGTGCAGGGTCTGGCAAAGGCCCGCATTGCCAGCCTGGTTGAAGCGGCTGTGCAGCGCCTGGCCGAGGGTGGAATCAGGCTGGCGGATCCGCTGGGTGACCGGCTGGCGCCCGATCTGACTACAGCGCTGCTGACGGCTCACCGGCCGGCCCCCGATGAAGACCTGGACGCGCTGGCACACGGCAGCCATCCAGCCGTGCAGCGCCTGGCCAGTGAAGAGCTGCTGGCCCACCATCTGGTTCTGGCGCGCGCCAGCCGGGCGCGCGACCGGCAGCAGGCCGTAGTGCTTGAGCATGGGCCGGCCGCTCAAAAACAGCTTTTGGAACAGGTGGGCTTTGAACCCACCGCCGCCCAGCAGCGCGTTATGACAGAGATTGCCGCCGACATTGCCCGCAGCCGCCCCATGCGCCGGCTGCTGCAGGGTGATGTCGGATCGGGCAAGACCCTGGTGGCGGCCAGCGCGCTGCTGGCCGCTGCGGCCGCCGGTCGCCAGGCTGCCATTGTTGCGCCCACCGAAATTCTGGCCGAACAGCATATGCGCACGCTGGGGCAATGGTTTGAGCCGCTGGGCCTGGAGCTGGTGTGGCTGGCCGGCAAGGTGACCGGCAAGGCGCGCCGCCAGGCGCTGGAAAAACTGGCCGGCGACGCGCTGATTGCCGTTGGCACCCACGCACTTTTTCAGGAAAGCGTGGCGTTTCGCGATCTGGCTCTGGTGGTGATTGACGAACAGCACCGTTTTGGCGTCCACCAGCGCCTGGCGCTGGCAAGCAAGGGCAGCAGCGGACAGCGCTCGCCGCACCAGCTGATCATGACCGCCACGCCCATTCCGCGCACCTTGGCCATGACCGCCTATGCCGGCCTGGATGTTTCGGTAATTGACCAGTTGCCGCCGGGCCGCAAGCCGGTCAGGACTGCGGCCATGAGCGATGCCCGCCGCGCAGACATCATCCAGCGCCTGCGGCTGGCGCTTGCCCAGGGACGACAGGCCTACTGGGTGTGTCCGCTCGTTGAAGAATCGGAGCTGCTTGAGGCCCAGGCGGCCGAGTCCACGGCCGAAACGCTGGCCGCCGCGCTGCCTGAATTCACGGTGGGGCTGGTGCACGGACGCTTGAAGGCGGACGAAAAACAGCGGGTCATGGATGATTTTGCGCACGGCAGGATTCATCTGCTGGTGGCCACCACCGTCATCGAGGTGGGCGTTGACGTGCCCAACGCCAGCCTGATGATCATTGACAATGCCGAACGCCTGGGGCTGTCGCAGCTGCATCAGCTGCGCGGACGAGTGGGGCGCGGCAGCGAGCAGGCGGCCTGCGTGCTGGTATACAAGCCGCCGCTGGGCACCATTGCCCGCCAGCGGCTGGAGGTGATGCGAACCAGCAATGACGGTTTTGAGATTGCCGAAAAGGATCTGGAGCTGCGTGGCCCGGGCGAGGTGCTGGGAACGCGCCAGACCGGCATGCTGCGTTTCAGGGTGGCCGATCTGGAGCGTGATGGCGAACTGATTGAAGGCACCGCGGGGCTGGCTGCGGGGCTGGCTCCGAGCGGTGCCGACGTGGTCATCGACCGCTGGCTGGGCGATGCCGAGCAATTTGTCGAAGTGTGATCGCAGCGCCCGGCAGATGGATGCACCGGGGCTGGCCGCTGTGACAGACCGCTGATGCTTCCTCAAGCGGTTGACAATATGCGATACTAGACTGTTGGCACGGGCCGACAGTCCATCGACTGTTCATGATCAACCCGCGCGAATTTCTTTTTCCCTGCCATATTCCAAGGAGGCCGCTGGTGACTGAACGCAAGCTCACCCTGACCGATAATGAATCAGGACAATCAATCGACCTGCCGGTGGTGGCCGGCAGTGAAGGCGATCCTGCGCTGGACATCAGCGGATTGAATCCCGGTCTGGGCTACTTCACTTTTGACCCCGGTTTTGGCGCCACCGCCAGTTGTACCAGCGATATTACCTACATTGACGGTGAGGCCGGCGTTCTGCTGTATCGCGGCTATCCCATCGAACAGCTGGCCGAGCACTCAAACTTTCTTGAAGTCGCCTATCTGCTGTTTTACGGTGAGCTGCCCACCCGCCAGGAATATGAATTGTTCGAAGGCACCATCACCAACCACACCATGGTGCACGAAAAGATCAACAAGTTCATTTCGGGCTTCCACTACGACGCCCACCCCATGGCCATTCTGTCGGGCGTGGTGGCGTCCATGGCGGCCTTCTACCATGACGAGCTGGATCCCAACGACCCGGCCCAGCGCGACATGGCAGCCGAGCGCCTGCTGGCCAAGATGCCAACCATTGCGGCGGCCGCCTACCGGCATCACATGGGCTGGCCCAGCGCCTATCCGCGCAATTCCATGTACTACGCCGACCGCCTGCTGCACATGATGTTTTCCGTGCCCGCCGAAGGCTATGAAGTCAACCCGGTGGCCGCCAGGGCGCTTGATTTGCTGCTTATTCTGCACGCCGATCATGAACAGAACGCCTCCACCTCCACCGTCAGGCTGGTCGGCTCCACCGGCGCCAACCCGTATGCCTGTACGGCCGCGGGCATTGCCGCCCTGTGGGGGCCGGCGCACGGCGGGGCCAACGAAGCGGTGCTCAACATGCTCAATGAAATCGGTGATACCAGCCAGCTGAGCAAGTATGTTGACAAGGCCAAGGACAGAAACGACTCCTTCCGCCTGATGGGTTTTGGCCATCGCGTCTACAAGAACTACGACCCGCGCGCCACCATCATCCGCAAGGCCGCCCATGAAGTGCTTGACGATATGGGCCTGTCGGATCCGCTGCTGGATCTGGCGCTGGAGCTGGAGCGGGTGGCGCTGGAAGATGATTATTTCATCGAGCGCAAGCTCTATCCCAACGTCGATTTCTACTCCGGCATCATCTACAAGGCGCTGGGCATGCCAACCAGCATGTTCACACCCATGTTCGCCATTGCGCGCACCGCCGGCTGGGTCAGCCACTGGCTGGAGCAGTCGGCCACGCCGCACCGCATCGGCCGGCCGCGCCAGGTTTATACCGGCCACAGCAAGCGTGACTATGTGGACATGAGCAAGCGGGGATAAGGCCCGGCGCAAGATCAAGCAATCAAGATCAATCAAGCGTGATAAAACAAATGCCGCCAGTCCGAACCGGTCTGGCGGCATTTTTGTTGGCGGCTACAGGGCGCGCGGCCCGGTGCCCTGTCAGCGTCCGGCCACTTCCGAGGGCGTGACGCGCTGCACCCTGGCGTCCAGCGTGATGTCCGCAACGGACACTGTGGCCGGCTGATCGGCCGGTTCGCTGCTGTCGTCCAGAATCAGGACGGGTGCGATCAGGGTGCGCTCGCCGGACCGGGAAGAGCTG
>DATGSU010000057.1:0-5999 GCA_035302305.1 Wenzhouxiangella sp.
CTCGGCTAACCTCGTAAAACCAGCTGAAAACTTGTTAGTTGCCAACGACGACAACTACGCACTGGCTGCCTAAAAACCAGCCTGCTCTCCACCGGTTGAGCCTGCGCTTCCGACCGGAGATCATTTAGCAGGATCGCTTCACGCTGCGTCACGGGGCACTGAAGTTAAACCAAACCGTTGACTGGTCATGGCGTATGCCCTGCCCCTCGGGCGGCGACATGACGAGAAAGAATCGAGCGGGCTAAGCATGTAGAACCAGGATCAGATGGTTTGCGGACGCGGGTTCGACTCCCGCCGCCTCCACCAAATAACCCGGCAAAACAGCCGCTTGCACCAGCAGGCGGCTGTTTTTGTTTCTGCAACGCTTTTCACAGCACGTGCGAAACTCAAGGAAGTTGAATATCATGAAACTTCAGACTTTCGTCCGTTCAAGATCTTGTGAGCAAAAGGTTTCGCAGACTTAAATTCACCATTGCACTGATCGCAGTCGTCGGTCTTCTTCTGGCCTGGCAGGCGGGGTGGCTGCCGTCGGGGCTGACCGATGGTGTTCCGGGGCGGGTGCAGGTTTATTCGGATGAGGGCCTGCCGGGCTTTCTGCCGCCGGAGGCCGGCCCCGTCATTGACAGGATTCGGGCCGGCGGGCCTTGGCCGCATACGCAGGATGGCAGCACGTTTTACAATCGCGAGCGGCTTTTGCCCAGCAGACCGCAGGGCTATTACCGGGAATTCACCGTGCCCACGCCCGGCGCCAGAACGCGCGGGGCGCGGCGCATCGTTACCGGGGGTCACCCGCCCGAGGTGTATTACTACACCGCCGATCACTACAAGAGTTTCAGGCGCTTTGAGGTTGCAGATGACTAATCTGCCCCTGATGCCGGACTTGAGCCGCGCCAGCCACAGCGGAGTTTATTCGGTTTCAGGCAGCGAACTGTCTGCGCTGCTCAAAAGCGCTGAAAAGCTCGGCATTTCACCTGTCAGAATTGACTTGCACGGCTGTTCGGACAAGCCGGGGCTGCTGGCCGGCATTGCCCGGGCGCTTGAGTTTCCCGATTATTTTGGGCACAACTGGGATGCGCTGGGCGACTGCCTTGCCGACTTGTCGTGGCTTGGGCGCCCTGCCCCGATGCTGATTTTTGGCGGCCTGGACGATCTGGCAAGTCATGACCCCGACAGCCTGGCGACACTGCATGCCGTGCTGGTCGACAGCGCAAGCCTTGCCCGCAATCATCAGCGCCGCTGGTTCGCCTTTTTGACCGATGGGAATCCCGGGCCTGGACGTTCCAGGGAGGCAGGGTAATGACAAGAATTGCGGCGCTGCCTGCCCTGGCCATTTGCGTGCTCGCAAGCGTGCCTGCTCCGGCCGCGCAGATCGCCGCGCGTGATGCGCTGACCGGGGCGCCGGTTCAGGCCATTCTGAAACTCGACCACGACACCGGCAGGACCGCAAGGATAGACGGCCGGCTTCGGGCAGTTGAGCTTCCCGACCATGTGACCACGATAACGGCGCAGGCCGCTGGCTACCGGTCCCTGGAGTTTCATGCCAAGAAAAATGATCAGCCCATGACCCTGCTGCTTGATCCTTTGGAGCGGCCGGAAAAATTTGCGCGCCTGGAGACACAAATTGCAGGCACTGAAGCCCGGGCATTGCAGGGCTATATTCGTCACGCTGAATCGGGGCGGGCTGTCGCCGGCGTCAGGGTCGAATTTGAGGGCACAGACACAGTCAGCGATGCCGAAGGTTATTTTCAGCTTTTTTTGCAGCCCTGCGAAGCATCCGGCACGGAGCGCTCAACGCTCAGGGTGCAGGCCGGCGCGCAGGGTGAACTGACCATTGACAACATTCTGTGTTCGCCCGGGATCGAACGGCGCATTCTCGCCGTGGGCGAAAATATTACCGAGCGCACCAGCGATACAGTCGGCGCTGTCGACAATGGCAATAGTGGCGGTCATGTGCCACGCCCGCCTGCCCACTCTGCCCCACTGGTTGAACCATTGATGAGTCCGCTTGAAGATGCTGGCGCGATACAGTTGGCAGCCGGCATTCAGCCGCCGGCCTCCATACGCATTGGCTTTGCCGATGCCGCCTGCACCCAGGAATGCTGCACCGGCTCATGCGGCCACACCTGCATCAAGTCGCTGGAAACCTATGTTCGCAACGGGCTGCACAGGGAGTGGATTGCCTCCTGGAACCCGGGCAGCCTGCGCGCCGGCAGCGTGGCCTATCGCAGTTATGGCGCCTGGCATGTGGACAATCCGCGCAGCGCAAATTATGACATCTGCTCCAGCGCCTGCTGCCAGGTTAACGGCCACACCACCCACTCCAGCACCGACAGCGCCACGGCAAGAACAGCGGGCGTCATGCTCTCGCGCGATGGCGCCACGCCCTTCCGGGCCGAATATTCGGCCGACAACAACAGCTGGGTGGACCCGAACTCCAGCCTGTCATGCAGCAATAGCGACCTGTCCTGCGGGGATGGCTTTGCCGGCTCGCCCGCAGCCGACTGGCCCTGCCTGAATGATCCGGTCAGCCTGGGACAAAGCTGTTTCGGGCACGGGCGCGGCATGTCGCAATGGGGCACCCAGCGCTGGGCAACACAACCCGATGCGCCGTTGTGGACGTGGATTGTCGACCACTACTACAACGACAATGGCAGCGGCAGCGGCTTGCGAACCGCCACCATGACCTCGCCTGTGGAGTTGTCGGCAGGCGCTGCCACGCCATCCACCGCGGCGCCCGGCACAGCGGTAGAACTCTCTGCCCTGGCCAACAACATGAGCACAACCGAACACGCGCACCTGCTCATCGGCGCCAGCCTGTACCGCAGCGGCACCGGCTATATCGACGATTCAGCCAACGACAAGCCGTTTGCCCTGCCGTCGGGCACCCATTCTGTCGGCCGGCCGTTTGAGATCCCGGCCACGGCATCACCGGGCAGCTACGATGTGCTGATCTCGCTTTACCTGGACGTTGACGAAAACGGCCAAATCACGGCCCATGATTTGCCGCTTGCCCTGTTGAACATCCCGCAGGCTCTACAAGTCCTTGACGGCAACGGCGATGAAGACGCCGATATTTTCGAAGACCGCTTCGAGCCGCAGACCATCACTCCCTGATTCTGAGCCATTCCCCGGGCTGAAGCCTGCCGAGACGATAGCCGGCTGCCGCAATGCGCACCAGCCGCAGCGTTGGCAAGCCCACTGCGGCGGTCATGCGTCGCACCTGGCGGTTGCGCCCTTCGCGCAGGGTCAGCTCCAGCCAGCTGTCGGGCACGGTTTTGCGGTAGCGAACCGGAGGGTCGCGCGGCCACAGCCAGTCGGGCTCGTCTGCTGCCCGGGCCTGCGCCGGCCGGGTCTTGCCGTCGTTGAGCAGCAGCCCCTCTCGCAGCTGCTGCAGCGCGTTCTCGTCAACAACGCCTTCCACCTGGGCCAGATAGGTTTTGGGCTGGTTGTGGCGCGGGTGGGCAATGCGATGGGCCAGGCGGCCGTCGTCGGTCAGCAGCAACAGTCCTTCGCTGTCCATATCGAGCCGGCCGGCGGGGTAAACGCGCGGCGGCAGCCCAAAGCCGGCCAGCGTCGGGCGCGGGTTTTCGCTGCGATCGACAAACTGGCACAGCACGCCATAGGGCTTGTTGAAAGCGATCAGCACCTGTTTAACCTCTGCCACAAGTTTCAATCATTAACCTGCGCTGATGATAACGACTGCCCGTCCTTCAGTTCGCGCCAGCCCGTCAACCTTTATTGAAAACTGTAGTTGACATGCCGCCAAAAGACCCGCTAGGATTGCCCGCTTTCGCCCCGTCAACCTCCAATCATTTTTTTGGTTTACGGGCAGGCCTTGATATTTGCTGAATTCTCGGGAGTCTTGAACATGAAGAATAAAACGCTGCTGTTCGCTGCCCTGCTGGTATCGGCCAACGCCGGCGCCGAAAGCGGCCCGCCGCCGGCACAGGCCCATCTTGATCCGCTGGTGGTCACGGCCAGTCCGGTCAGCGGCCGTCATTCCCGGGCCATGCGCTCCATGACGGTGCTGACCAGGGAAGACATTGAGCATGCGCCCGTTACCCACCTGGAGGATTTGCTGGCCCAGGTCAGCGGAGTGACCGTTCAGCGTCGCGGCGCGCCGGGCGCCCAGGGTGACATCAGCATCAATGGCAGCAGCTTTGAGCAGGTTTTGCTGCTGGTCAACGGGGTACCGGTCAGCAACCCGCAAAGCGGTCACCTGGACACCAGCCTGCCCGTTCCGCTGTCGGCCATTGAACGCATTGAAATTGTCAAGACTGCAGGTTCGGTTCAGCACGGCGGCAGCGGCACCGGCGGCGTCATCAACATCATTACCCGCACGGCCGACAGCACCGGGGCGGGTGCCGGCGCCGGGGTCGGCGCCAACAATACGCGCAGCGGGGAAGCCCGGGCCGGGTGGGCCGGCCACGGAGCATCGGCGCGGCTGACAGCCGGCAAGTGGCGCTCGGATGCCGAGGATGAAAGCAGACCCAACGACGCCGATATTGAAAAGGTTTTGCTGGCCGGTGATGCCCGGCTCGGCGCTGTGGACCTTGAATACGGCCTCGGGGCCGCGCGCGAAGCGCTGGGTGCCTGGGGCTTTTACAGCGATGTGTATCCCGACGCCCGCGAGCGGACAGCTACACGCATGGGCTGGCTGAATGCCGCGGGCAGCTTCGGCAATTGGGGCTGGCGCAGCCGCCTCTATCGGCTTGAACGCAGGGACAGGTTTACCACCTGGATTGGCGAGGACGGGTTTGCCAACCGACACCACATGAAAACCACCGGCGGCGATGTAAACATTCAGCGCGACGATGACCACGGCGCCTTTGTGGCCGGCGCCGGGCACAAGCACGAAAGCATCGACTCCAACAACCTGGGCAGGCACGGGCGCGATCTGGACACGGCCTGGCTGTACCGTCGGCAGCGGCTGGCCCATGCCCTGTTTCTCGAAGCCGGCGTCAATTATTCGGACTACAGCGACCAGGGCGGGTTTGCGCTCCCTTCAATCGGGCTTTCGTGGCAAACAAGTCCGCGCTGGCGCACATTTGCCTCATGGGCGCGGTCGGCTCGGGCACCCGGCTACACCGAGCTGTACCACGACACCGTGGCCAACCGCGGCAACCCGGATTTGGGCATTGAGCGGGCCGCAAGCAGTGAAATCGGCCTGCAGGGTGTATTCGCGCGCAGCCGGCTGGACATTTCGGCCCACCAGCGGCGAATTTCAGACTACATCGGCTTTGGGCGCGGGCCCGGAGAAACCACCTTTACCGCCCGCAACTACGGCCGCTACAGAATTGACGCCGCCACCGCCGACTGGCGCTGGCAGCCGCAGCAGCGCTGGCTGGATGAGGTTCGCCTGGGCCACAGCCGCCTGCACGTGGTGCGCAGCAGCGAGCTGGATGGCAGCGGCCTGCCCGTGCCCCGGCAAACATGGCAAGCCCAGGCCCGGCTGGCGGCCGGTCGCCATGCCCGCATGACCGTCACGGCGCGCCGTCCGCATTATCGGGGCCAGGCCACCGCCACTCTGGCCGACGCCGCGCTGCGCTGGAAAACTCCGCGCTGGACTGTGGGCCTGCAGATTCAAAACCTGCTCAATGAAAAAATTGTGGAAGCCGGCTTTGCGCCCATTGCCGGCCGCTGGTGGAGCATCAATATGGATGTCGGGTTCTGATTCCCGTCTGGCCGGTCTGCGTGGAATGCAAAACCGGCCGCGCTGGCGCACAATGAACCCGAACCTCAACCTGGAAAGACCCATGCGTTTTTTTGTTGCAGTCATTTTTTGTGCGCTGGTGCCCTGGGCAGCAGCCGCCGACCCGGGCGATTCGGAAAAGGCACAGGACGCCCTGACAGCCGCCGTGGCCGACCCGCAACGCGCCGATGACCGGGGCGCTGACGAGCGCCGCCAGCTGGAAGCCGTGGTGCGGTTTGCCGAAATCAAACCGGGCGATGCCGTGATTGAACTGTCACCCGGCGGCGGTTACTGGACGCGGGTGTTC
>DATGSU010000058.1:0-2804 GCA_035302305.1 Wenzhouxiangella sp.
GCGGCTGATGTTGGGCTCACCGTGTTCGGTGCCCGGCTCGCGAATGTCGAGAATGCCGACCGCGCCCATGTCCAGATGGGCAAAGGCATGGTCGACAAACGGGTACTGGCCCGGTTCGGGAATGACCACGTCGAACACGGCCCCGCCGCCGGGCGCCACCGTGTAGGTCTGAATGCCGCTCAGGTAGTGGTCGGGGTCGCCGTCCACATACACGCGGTCAAAAATGGTGCCAATGACGTGAAAGGCGCTCCAGCGGCTGGGCCCGGCGTTGACCATGTAAAGGCGCACGCGCTCGTTGGGGCGGGCCGTCAGCGGGTGGTCCATGTACTGGAAGGCGATGCCGTTGAAGGCCATCAGATCCGGCTGGATGCTCGACATCTTCTCGAAGTCGGGCCCCATGAGGCTGCCCGACACCTGGCGCGTGTACCACTCGCTTTGTACCAGCACGTATTCCTTGTCGGCCGGCGGCAGCGGCTCGTCTGCCGGGTCGACAATGATGGCGCCGAACATGCCGTTGGCCATGTGCAGCAAAACGGGATCGGTGCCGCAGTGATACACAAAGGCGCCGGGCACGTGGGCAACAAAGTCGAACTCGATCTGCTCGCCCGGCTGGATGTCGGCAAAGCTGAGGTTGGGCGGCGTGAAGGCGGCATGAAAGTCGATGGAGTGGGGCATGGTGCCGGTGTTGGTCAGCTTTACCTTGACCGTCTGCCCCTGGCGCACGTGAATGACGGGGCCGGGCACCGTGCCCTCGAACGGCCACGCCTGGTACTGCACGCCGCTGGCAATGCTGATGTTTTCATCCGACGAATTGATGGTCAGCTCCACGGTGTCGCCGTCCGGCACCGGGGGCAGGGTGGCGTCGAAGGGGTTTTCAACCGGCTCCTTGGACATGATGCTCAACGGTGAAACCGCCGCGGCGGCCGCCGCGGGGGTGGGCGCGTTGACGTTCATGCTGCTTTGCAGCCCGGCAATCAGAAAGAAGGTGACGGCCACCACACCGGCCAGAATGGGCAGCTGAATGGCCCACGACACGGGCTGCGGGCTCCAGGCCGACTTGCCCACGCGCCATTCGGCAATCAGTCCCCAGCGCGGCCAGACGCTTTCGATGTAGTAGTCAATGCTGTACGGGCTGGTGGCCGAGCGCGTGTTGATGGCAATGAGCACGGCAAAGATCAGCACATAGCTGATGCCCACGCCCATGTTGGAGGCACCAATGGCATAGGGCCCGCCAAAGCCCTCGGCCGTGCTCCAGATGAGCAGACTGTAGAGCGCGCCCAGCACGTAAATGGTGCGCCGCGCAAAGCCGAACAGCAGCGCAAAGGCCAGCGCCGTGGTGGCCAGCCGGGTCAGCCATACAAACAGATCGGCGTGTGGCGTGACGATGTGTATCCAGGTGTCGAACCAGAACGCCGACCAGGCCGGTTGGCCGTCGGCGGCGTTGTGCAGATAGCCCACATAGTTGGAGGCAAAGCGGGGCGTCCATACAAACGCCGCGTTGATGACCCAGATAATGCCGAAGGCAACGCGCAGGGCCGCACTGGCCAGCGCCGGCCAGGCCTTGGGGGTGTTGCGGTCGGCAAGGTTGTTCGCCATAAAACTGACTCCTGATGATGAATTGTAGAAAGCGGAAGCCAGCGCGGGTCAAACCTGCATGAAGCCCCGTGCCGGCTTCATTCGGACAAAGATTCATGCGAAATGAATTTTAGCAGGCGCTCCGGTGCTGCGGGGCAATAAATGAGTGAAACAGGCATCAATCGGGCGGGCGCAGGGCGACGCTGTGCGCACTGCAGTCCGGCGCAATCAAAAAAATGACGGATCGGAGCCGGCGGGTTGCCGTCAGCGGGGCGGAATCACCCTCGGCTTTCCGGCTGATGGCGGCAGCGGGGTGAATTCCTCGGCGTCACCGGGGATGCTGTCAAAGCGCCCGGCCGCCCAGTCGGCCCTGGCCTGTTCAATGCGGTCGGCGCGCGACGACACGAAATTCCACCAGATGTGGCGCGGCCCGTCCATGGTTTCACCGCCGATGAGAATGACCCGCGCAGACTGCTCGGAGCTGTTGCGCACGCACAGCGATGCGCCGGGGCGCGCCAGCAGCAGTCGGCCGGCAGAAAATTCGCAGCCGTCAACGTTTACCTGTCCGTCCACCACATACACGGCGCGCTCTTCGTGGGCAGCGTCAAAGGGCAGCTCGCCGCCGGGCAGAATGCGCGCATCCACATACAGGGTGTCGGACAGGGTGGCCACCGGCGAGTTTTTGCCCCACGCGCTGCCGACCACCAGGCGGGCGCGCACGCCCCTGTCTTCAAGCACCGGCAGATCGGACTTTTCGGTGTGCACAAACGCCGGCTCCGACTCCTCGGCCGCCGCCGGCATGGCCACCCAGGTCTGCAGCCCGAACAGCCGGGCGCCGGCTGTCTGGCGCACCTGCTCGCCGCTGCGCTCGGAATGCACAATGCCGCGTCCGGCCGTCATCCAGTTGACGTCACCGGGGCGAATCACCTGCTCGTGCCCAAGGCTGTCGCGATGGGTGATTTCACCCTCGAAAAGATACGTCACCGTGGCCAGGTTGATGTGCGGATGCGGGCGCACGTCAATGCCTTCATGCAGCAGAAATTCGGCCGGCCCCATCTGGTCGAAAAAGATGAACGGCCCCACCATGCCGTGGCCGGCGGCGGGCAGCACCCGGCCCACCTCGAAGCCGCCGATATCGCGCATGCGCGGCACGATGATGCTGTCAATTTTGTCGACGCTGTCGGCGTCGCCGGGAACGGGATCGGGGCAGGGCTGCCAGCTCATGGTGT
>DATGSU010000059.1:0-2775 GCA_035302305.1 Wenzhouxiangella sp.
GACGACCAGTGCCTGGTAGCCCAGGTAGAATACCAGCAGCACCAGCGCAGTCACGCGGTTGATGTGTCCGTGGCCGCCGCGCCGCCAGGCCAGGCCCGCCAGCAGCAAAAAGACGGCCCACATGGCCACGGTGTCGCGGGTAACAAGAACCGGCTCGACCGGCATGGGCCGCACCAGGGCGGCAATGCCCAGCACGCCCAGGGTGTTGAAGATGTTGGAGCCGATGACGTTGCCGATAATCAGCTCGTCCTCGCGCTTGATGGCACAGGCAATGGCGGCCGCCACTTCGGGCAGGCTGGTGCCCAGGGCAACGATGGTCAGCCCGATGACCGCCTCGGACACGCCGGCTATGCGGGCCAGGTCAACTGCGCCGCCAACCAGCACATGAGCGCTCAGCGACAAAGTAACCAGCCCGATCAGCACCCATGCCAGCGCCGGGCCGGTGGCCATTTCGGCCGGCTCCTCGTCAATCAGCCCGGTGCTGGCCGGGCGGTGCCCGCCGCCATGCAGGGTGCGGAACAGCGCAACGCCCATCATCACGACCAGCAGGGCGACAAGAATCAGGCCGTCGATGCGGCCCAGGGCCCTGTCGAGCATCAAAAGCAGCGCGGCCAGCATGCTCAGGGCCAGCACCGGCATGGTTCTGTACAGCGTGGCCGGCGTCAGGTTCAGCGGATAAATGAGCGCCGACAAACCCAGCACAAGCCCGATGTTGGCAATGTTGGAGCCCACCACGTTGCCTATGGCCAGGGAAGGCAGGTTGTTGAATGAGGCCAGGCCCGAGACCACAATTTCGGGGGCCGAGGTTCCAAAACCTATGATGGTCAGCCCGATGACGAGTGACGGCACGCCCAGAATGCGCGCCAGGGCCGATGCGCCGGCCACCAGCCGATCGGCCGACCACATCAGCAGCACAAAGCCGGCAACCAGTTTCAGCAGGGCAACGAAAAGCGTCATGATTGGTCAGAGAGGGTGGTCGGGTCGTGGCACGGTATTGCGGTAGACTATGCGGCTGGCATTTACCATCGGTTTGATCAGGACAATGGATGTCACCGCAATCGAAGCACGTATTCTACAGGCAATGCCCGACGCACAAGTGAGCATTGAAACCCCCGACAATGTCCACTATACGGCCCGCGTGGTCAGCGCCGAGTTTGACGGGCTTACGCGCCTGCAGCGACATCGCCGGGTGCATGCCGCCGTGGGCGAGGCTCTGGGGCGTGAAATTCATGCCATGAGCTTTGATCTGAAAACACCGGACGAGTCGGGCTGATGGCAAAAATTCGCATTGTCGGCGGCCGGCCGCTGCAGGGCCAGGTCGAGATTTCCGGCGCCAAGAACGCCGTTCTGCCCATCCTGATGGCTTCCCTGCTGACCGGCGAACCCTGCCGGCTGCACGGCGTGCCGCATTTGCGCGATGTAACCACCACCATCGAGCTTCTGGCCCAGATGGGCGTGGGCGTTGCGCTGGATGACAGGATGACCGTTGAGCTGGACGCCGGCGCCATGGACAGCGACGTTGCGCCCTACAACCTGGTGCGCACCATGCGCGCATCCATTTTGGTGCTGGGGCCGCTGCTGGCCCGCCGGGGTGCGGCGCAGGTGTCGCTGCCCGGCGGCTGCGCCATTGGCGCTCGGCCGGTCGATTTGCATCTCAAGGGGCTGACCGCCCTGGGGGCCGACATCAGGGTGGAGTCGGGCTATATCCAGGCCCGGGCCAGGCGGCTGAAGGGCGCTCATATCGTTTTGGACACGGCCACCGTGACCGGCACCGAAAATCTGATGATGGCCGCCACTCTTGCTGCCGGAACAACGGTAATAGAGAACGCCGCCCAGGAACCCGAAGTGGTTGATCTGGCCGAGTGCCTCAACTCCATGGGGGCGCGCATTTCCGGCCACGGCAGCACCACGCTTGAAATTGAAGGCGTTGAGTCGCTGTCCGGGTTTGACTACACGGTGTTGCCCGATCGCATTGAGGCGGGGACTTTTTTAACGGCCGCGGCCATGACCGGCGGGCGCGTCAGGGCGCTCAACGCCGATGCCGGCACGCTGGACGCCGTGCTGGCCAAGCTTGACGAGGCCGGAGGTCACATCACCACGGGCCAGGACTGGATTGAACTGGACATGGCCGGACAAAGGCCGCGGGCCGTGGACATCACCACAGCGCCCTATCCGGGGTTTCCCACCGACATGCAGGCCCAGTTTACGGCGCTCAACGCCGTGGCCGAGGGCACCGGAATCGTGCGCGAGACGGTGTTTGAGAACCGCTTTATGCACGTGCTTGAGCTGCAGCGCCTGGGTGCCGACATAAGGCTGGAGGGCAATACCGCGGTGGTGCGCGGGGTGGAGCAGCTGACCGCAGCACCCGTCATGGCCACCGACCTGCGCGCCTCGGCCTGCCTGGTGCTGGCCGGGCTGATGGCCCGGGGCGAGACGCTGATCGATCGCGTCTATCACATCGACAGGGGCTATGAAAACATCGAGGAAAAGTTTCGCCAGCTGGGCGCCGATATCCGTCGCCTGGCCAGCTGACTTGTGGCTTTTGCAAACGGCTTTTGCAACCTATTGCACTTCGTCGCTGTCGTAACCGGGCACCGGGTCGCTGCCGCCGGCACAAAAGGGCTGGCAGCGCAGAATTCTTTTGGCGGCCAGCCAGCCGCCGCGCCACGGGCCATAAAGCTCTATGGCCTGCATGGCATAGAGCGAGCAGCTGGGTTCAAAGCGGCACTGGCCGCCCACCAGCGGCGACAGGGTCAGGCGGTAGGCCTTGATCAG
>DATGSU010000060.1:0-2756 GCA_035302305.1 Wenzhouxiangella sp.
GCACTGGATATCAATGGACGTCCGCGCGTTTTCAACCAGCGCCAGGCGGGCGGCGAACGCATCGTGCGGATCGTCCAGCCGCAGCAGCCCGCTGCGGCCGTCGGTCGGCCGGGCACTGTCAGGCGCGGGCACGTTTACAGCGCCGCACAACAGGGGCGAACAAACGTCTGTAGCCTGCCTGGGAATACATGCAGTTCATGACCGCCTCCGGACACGGGTCTGACGGAAAGTGTAGCCCTCGCGGCGGCCGGGCGGAGATATCAAACAGGGGTTTGTGTGGTGCAGGCATTGCGAATTGGGTAAAATGCCCGCACAAACACCCCCGTGGGGCCGTAGCTCAGTTGGGAGAGCGCAGCATTCGCATTGCTGAGGTCAGGGGTTCGACTCCCCTCGGCTCCACCATTTTTCCCGCCCGCCCGTTAGTGTACGCCGTTAGAAGTCCAAGCTGAAGGCCACCGAGCCGAAAGAATGGGCACGCTCCGACTGCTGGCCGAATTCCCGCGTTCGCCACACCCGCATAAAGGCCAGCCGCATGCCGTGGCCGCCGACAATCCACTGGCTGCTGAAGCCGGCCGCTGCCTGGGCCACCAGGGGCTTGCGGTCAACGCTGTGGCTTTTGCGAAACAGGTTGCCGTCCAGCGAAAAGTCCCAGCCCACGGCCTTGGCTTCCATGTTCAAAAAGGCGTGAATGCCCGGTCGCGGCGCCCGGCTGGAATCCGGCCTGGTTTCCGCCAGCCGCGACAGGCTGGACGGCGGCCGGTTTTCGGCGCCGGGGCGAATTGAATAGCTGCCAAAATCATTGGGAATGTTGCGGCCGGCGCGCAGCTCCAGGCTGACGCTGGCAGAGGTTTCTATGTTGCCAAGGCGCAGCGCCCAGCCGCCCACCGCGTCGGCGCCCCAGCCGCGATGCACGGCGCCGCGCACGTAGGGCTTGTACTTGCGTTCCATGGTCAGCAGCAGGGCCGGCTCGTTGCCCAGCTGATTGTCCCAGCCGTCAAAGCGCTCAAAGCCGCGAATGTCGTGGACCAGATTCTGGGCTTCGCGGGCCAGCGACATGGGGCCGATCACGCCCAGGGTCAGCTCGCGCTGGTCAAGCATTTCGTAGCTGCGGTCTTCGGGGTGAACGCGGCGGTTCCACCCCAGGCCCATGTAGAGAAGCCCGGCGTAGGGACGGTCATTTTCGATGAGGTCGGTGCGCTTCATGTCCTCGGGGGTGTACATATTCTGGCCAATGCGCACCACCAGATTCTGGCCGGCGGTTTCGGCCCCGGCCTTGTCCGAAAATTTCGAGTCGGCTTCATTGAGCAGGCGCGCATACAGGCCCACCGGCAGAGGCAGGCAGCGGGGGCGCAGCTTGCCTTCCAGATCGTGCGAAATCAGCGTCAGCGACACGCCGTTGGTGTAATTCTTGTCGGTGCCGGCCACCAGGTCGTTTTCAACCCGCAGGGTGCCGCCGCGCCAGCGCAGGGTTTCTTCCGGCTTGCAGTCGGCCGCCCGTGCCGGCGGGCTGGGCAGTGCGAACAGGGCAACCGCCACCAGCGTCATTAAAAACATTCGCGCCAGGCGCCCGAAGCCGGCTTCTGCACATCCAAGTCTGATATTCAAACGGCTGCCTGTCATTCTGCCACCACCCCGCTCAAGCACTTTTTCAGGATTCTACCGCCGCGCCGGTCGGTTTGGCCGCTCAGCTGGTTGCAGCCGGGGCGGGCTTCAGCGCCATCAGTTTTGATGTGCCGCCGGCAAAGCTGTTGGCGCGCATGCCGGCGCGCCGCATGACGCCGGCCAGCCACGCGCTTTTAAGCCCGTATTCGCACACCAGAACATAGTGCCTGTCGGCCGGCAGCTCGGTGGCCACCCTGCAGGCCTGCTCGAAATCAAGCTGCACCGAATCCGGCCAGGCCCAGTTTTCGTGCGCCTGGCGGCTGCGCAAATCAACCACGGTGGCGCCTTCGGGCACGTGGTCCAGCGACACTTCATCCGCCAGCGTCTGGCCGAAGTCCGGCCTGTCAATCGCGCGGGCCTCATCCACCAGGCGGTCAATCAGCGCCGCATCAATCCGGGCCTCGTATTCATCCACCTCGTGCAGCCGGGCACGGGTGGCCGGCTTGCCGCCGTCCAGCGCGCAGAATTCCGCGTTGCCGGCGCTGGCCTCATACGTGCCGACATGGCGCGCCAGGGCGACAATGTCTTCCTTGTTGGTGCCCACCAGCGGACGCAGAACAGGCAGGGAAAGATGCGCCTCGATGGCGCCCAGGTTGATCAGGGTCTGCGATGACACCTGGCCCAGCGCCTCGCCGGTTACCAACGCGCGGGCGCGGCGCCGCCGGGCCAGTTTTTCGGCAGCGCTCACCATCAGGCGCTTGATCATCACCTGCCAGTACGGGCCGGGTGCGGTGCTGCGCAGCAGAGCCACCACCGGCCGAAAATCGACCACAAACAGCCGCGCCCGCGAGCCGGCCAGCCAGCCGCCGTCCTCAAGCGCGGACAGCACCCGCTGCACGCCGGCCACCTGCTCGGCGCCGGCCAGGTCAAACAGCACAAAATCCATGTCCAGCCCGCGACGCAGCATCTGCCAGGCCGCCACCGCCGAATCAAACCCGCCCGAAATCAGCGTCAGCGCCTTGCCGCTGGTGCCCACCGGCAGGCCGCCCGGCCCCGGCCGCGGGTTGCCGAACAAAACCGTGTCATCGCGGCGCAGCTCCACATGCACGGTCACTTCGGGGTGATCCAGATCCACCCGTCCGCCGGCCTGCACC
>DATGSU010000061.1:0-3254 GCA_035302305.1 Wenzhouxiangella sp.
AAGGGGACGACTGAGCGCGGTCGGCAGCCGCGCCGCTTTCGATCAGTCGCGCCAGTAGTCGTTGGCGGCCGCCACCGTCTGGAAGTACAGCGCCACGGTTTGCGACACGGCAATCAGCGAGTCGGCATCGGTGCTGTATTCAGGGCGCTGGTCAAACAGCACTTCCTTGTCGGGCTGGGTGGTGGTGACCGCCCGGCGCGCCAGGGTAACCGCCAGGGCAAAGCCCTCATCGGCATTGGCGGTGATCAGGTTCAGCGCGCTGTCGGCGCTGCTGTTGTCGGCGGCTTCGTCACTGGCCAGCGCGGGCATGCAGGCCAGCGCGGCGGACACAATGACGGCAAACAGCACATTTTTCATGATGCATCTCCTCGGGTCGGGGTCAAACGCTGTGGCCGGAGCAGGCAGCAATGCCGGCACCAGACAGCCTGAGGATCAGCTTATCATGCAGTGGAAATGAATCAATGGGCGGCGGTCATTCTGCGTGCCCGGAATCTTTGCGCACGCGCGCCTGGGCATTGCGAAAGGCCATCTCGATTTCGGCGTTGTCGTACATGGGCATGGGCGCTCCGGGCTCGGGATCGCGCAAAATATAGGTTGCGCCGCAGTAGGTGCACGACTCACGGCCCGAGCGATGAATGGGAATGTAGACGCGCGGGTGAGAATCCCAAATCTTCATGGCGGCGGTGGGACAGGACAGCGGCAGATCTTCCCAGCCGATTTCATATTCTTGCTGCTCGGAGGCGGGTCCGAGTTCACCTTGTTTGCGTTTGGCAACCATGTGGGGCAGTTCCTTCGCGAAAGCGGATCGATTCAACGGCTATATGGTAACGACTTGTTCTCCGCGCCGGCGGTTTGGCGCCCGTTATTGCGGAGCGGCTGTTATTCTAGCGTTTTGACTGCCGACTTTGAGGGTGGCTGATGAGCACGGACTGTGATGTTGCCATTGTGGGTGCCGGCCCGGCCGGCCTGTGTCTGGCGCGCGCGCTGGACGGGCTGGGCCTGAAGATCATGCTGCTGGAGGCGGCCGACAGGGACAGGCTGGTCAATCCGGCCGAAGACGGGCGCGAAATCGCCTTGACGCACACATCCAGAAGCCTGCTGGAGAAGCTGGGCGTGTGGCAGCGCATCGACCGCGCCGAAATCAGCGATCTGCTGGACGCCGAAATCTATGATGGCGACAGCCTTGAGCCGCTGCGCATCAGCCGCCACGACGGCGGCAGCGAGCAGCTGGGCTGGCTGGCGGCCAATTACCAGATCAGGCGAGCGGCCTGGCAGGCCGTTGGCGAGCAGTCCGATATTGAAATGATTCTTGGCCGGCGGGTTGAGGGCACGTCGCCAAAAGACAATTTCCGCACCCTGCGGCTGGAAGGCGGTGACGAAGTCAGCGCACGGCTGGTGGTGGCCGCCGACTCGCGCTTTTCGAACATGAGGCGCGCGGCCGGCATCGGCGCGCGCATGCGCGACTACGGCCGCAGCATGCTGGTGGCGCGAGTGGAAATCGAGGCCGATCACGGCCACGTGGCGCGCGAATGGTTTGCCTATGGCCGCACTCTGGCGCTGCTGCCGCTCAACGGCCGGCGCGCCTCGGCCGTCATTACCCTGCCGACGGCGCAAACCCGGCGCCTGGCGGCCCTTGAGCCCGAACAGTTCAATGCCGAAGTCACGGCGCTGTATGAAAATCGCCACGGCGGCATGCGTCTGATCGCCGATCGTCACGTCTACCCCATGGTGGGCGTATGGCCCGACCGGGTGGTGGCCGATCGCCTGGCGCTGGTCGGCGATGCCGCCGTGGGCATGCATCCGGTCACGGCCCACGGTTTCAACCTGGGGCTCAACAGCGTGCGCGTTCTGGCCGATGAAATCAGCCGCTCGCTTGAGCAGGGCAATGAGGTGGATGCGCCGGCTGTTCTGAGCGGGTTCCAGCGTCGCTCGCGGGCGACCAGCCTGCCGCTGTTTCTGGCTACATCAACCGTGGTGGGGCTGTATACCGACGAGCGGGCAGCGGCACGACTGGTGCGCCGCACCATGCTGAAAGCCGCCAGCCGTCTGGCGCCTTTCCGACGCGCCATTGCCGGCCAGCTGACCGGCCGCGGCAGCCTGCCGGCGCCGGTCGAGGCGCTCAGGCGGCGCGTGTTTGAGTCGGGGCGGGCGTCGGGCTGAAGCCGCCCCGCCCGCGGTCTCAGGCATCGCCCTCGGGTTTTGCGGCCACAATGTCGACCGAATCGCCAGCGGCGGATTTAAGCAGCAGCTTGCCGTCGGCGGAAATGTCAAAGTGGCGGATTTCGGGCAGCCGCTCGAAAAATGCCCGCTCCAGCTCCATTTGCTGCTCGGCGCAGGCCATCAGGGTGGCGCCGGGCTGCTTTATTTCCAGGCTTTCACCGCCCAGCCGGTAGTCGGCAAAATAGCGGTTGCAGGCCGACTGGCCCGACAGGCGGTTTTCGTCGTCAAACAGCAGGGTCATGCGGATTTTGTCGGGCACGACCGTATCGCCAATTCGCTCGATTTGCCATTCCGCGCCGGTCAGCAACGATTGCGGACTGCCGCCACAGCCGTTGAGCGTGCCGTTATCAAGCGTTTGTATGCTGGCATGCCAGGGGTGGGGCATGCCGGTGGCCGAATCGTGACAGATGTGGTTGTGGAAGGTCGCAGCAATGCCGGTGTCTTCACCGCGGGCAAAAACCTCAACCAGATCGCCTTCGCGGTCCAGCTGCAAAATTTGCAGGCTGTCTTCAACCTGTCCGTAGTCACGCACCAGTCGGGCGCGGTGGTCGTCTTCAATCTGCAGCATCCAGCCGGGCTCGTTGCCGCTGGCCCGTTCGGGCATGGGCAGATCAGCGCTTTCGCTGTCCAGCCCAAGCTGCGCGGGGGTAAACAGCTGCAGCTCGCCCAGATCCGCGCTGCGGCGGGTGGCGTCCAGCAGCACCGGGCCAGTGTCGCGCAAGAGAATGTCATCAAGAAAAACGCGGCTGCGCATGGTCAAAAGCGCGTCACTGCTCACGGAATGCCTGAAGCCCAGCTCCAGCGGAATGGGCACCTGGCGACCGTCGAGGGAGGTGTCGTAGCTGCTGATGCGGTGCACGCCGGATTCATCAATACGATCAAAGCGCGTGCGTACCACCGCATCTGCAGGCAGCGCGATGCGCTCGCGGTAGGTCAGGCTGGCAACGATTTCCATGCGCTTCATGCTTGCGGCGGCAGACTCGTCGGCATCATCTGCGCCCGGGCGCAGGTTGAAGGTGCAGGCGGCCGTCAAA
>DATGSU010000062.1:0-19033 GCA_035302305.1 Wenzhouxiangella sp.
GCCCAGCACAATGGCGGCCACCAGCGCGATGAACGGCGGAAAACTGATAATGCGCCCGGCAATGTCGCGCCAGGCCGGACGCTGACCCGTGCTGTACCAGGCCACCACAAAAAGCGCGTGGGTGCACAGCAGCACAAATGATCCGAACTGGTCGTAGACCACGGCATAGCCCACGCTTTGCTCGCCCAGCAGCGCTTCGGTAATGGGAAACCCCAAAAACGAGGTGTTGCCCAGCGGCAGCAGCAGCAACAGCACGGCTACGGCTTCGCGCCTGAAGTTCATCCAGCGCGCCAAAACAAGGACGATGACAACGCTGACCAGCCACAGCAGCCAGGGAACAGCAATGAGCGGCAGCAGCGCCAGGCTGGCCTCGAGCTCGGGCACATGAATGAAGATGAGCGCCGGCAGGCAGAAAACGATGACGACCTGATTGAGGGTTTCGGGCGCAGTTGCGGGGAAGTGCCGCGCCAGCAGGCGGCCGACCACAACCAGCGACAATATGACCAGGTAGGCGGACATGGCCGCCGATGATACGGCAAAAAGCCGGCTTCGGGGGTGCCCGAAGCCGGCTCAAGCAGTCATTTTCAGAGCAGCTCGCGCAGCATGTATTGCAGTATGCCGCCGTGGCTGTAATACACCGCTTCCACTGGCGTTTCGATGCGCACCCTGGCCTTGAACTCGCGGCTGCCGTCCTCGCCTTCAGCACGAACCGTAACGGTATCGGGCGCCCTGTCGCGGCCGGCCAGCCCGGTTATGGAGAAGGTCTCGGTGCCGTCAAGGCCCAGCGATTCGGCATTTTCGCCGTCCATGTATTCCAGCGGCAGTACGCCCATGCCGATCAGATTGGAGCGGTGGATGCGCTCGTAGGACTCGGCGATGACCGCCTTGACGCCCAGCAGCAGCGTGCCCTTGGCGGCCCAGTCGCGCGAGGAGCCCGAGCCGTATTCCTTGCCGACCAGAAGGACCAGCGGCGTGCCGGCATCGATGTAGTTCATGGCGGCATCGAAAATGCTGGTCACCGGCCCGCCGTCCTGCGTGAAATCGCGGGTAAAGCCGCCCTCGGTGTCGGGCGCCAGCTGGTTGCGCAGGCGCACGTTGGCAAACGTGCCGCGAATCATGACTTCGTGATTGCCGCGCCGCGCGCCGTAGGAGTTGAAGTCCTTGGGCTCGACGCCCTTGTCCTGCAGGTACTGGCCGGCGGGAGAATCCGGTGCAATGGCGCCTGCCGGGCTGATGTGGTCGGTGGTGACCGAGTCGCCCAGCTTGGCCAGCACGCGCGCGCCCTCGATGTCCTGCAGCGCTTCGGGTTCGCGGGTCATGCCTTCAAAGAAGGCCGGCTTGCGCACATAGGTTGAATCGGCCTGCCACTCGAAAGTGTCGCCTTCGGGCAGTTCCATGCTGCGCCAGTTGTCGTCGCCCTCGTACAGATCGGAATACCCTTCGGTAAACATGTCGGCACGCAAGTGCTCGGCAATGGCCTTTTCGATTTCGGCCGACGACGGCCAGATGTCGCTCAGATAGACCGGATTGCCTTCGGGGTCATTGCCCAGCGGCTCGCTGGTGAGGTTGACGTGCAGGCTGCCGGCCAGCGCATAGGCCACCACCAGCGGCGGCGAGGCCAGAAAGTTCATTTTGGTGTGCGGATGGATGCGGCCTTCAAAGTTGCGGTTGCCGGACAGCACCGAACACACGGTCAGGTCGTTGTCCTGTATGGCCGAGGTAATTTCGGGCGCCAGCGGGCCCGAGTTGCCGATGCAGGTGGTGCAGCCGTAGCCCACCAGGTGAAACCCCAGTTTTTCCATGTAGGGCATCAGGCCGGCGCTTTTGATGTAGTCGGTCACCACTCTGGAGCCCGGCGCCAGCGATGTCTTGACCCAGGGCTTGCTGGACAGGCCTTTTTCCACCGCTTTTTTGGCCAGCAGCGCGGCACCGATCATGACCGAGGGGTTGGATGTGTTGGTGCATGAGGTAATGGCGGCAATGACCACGCTGCCGTGATCAAGCTCGAAGTCGGCTCCGTCGTCCAGCTTTACGCTGACCGGATTGGAGTCCCAGGGAATTCTCTCCTCGGACAACACCCTGGGCGCATCGCTGGGATGATCGTGGCGCACCCTGAAGGGATCGCTGGCCGGGAAGGAAGCCGCCGAGGCGGCGTCGAGGCCGGCCTGCAGGGCATTCGACTGCGACTCGCCCGACAGCAGCGCCGACACGGCATTGGGCGCAATGCGCAGCGGCACGCGGTCCTGCGGACGCTTGGGGCCTGCCAGCGACGGTTCCACTGTGCCCAGATCAAGCTCAATGACCTGGGAGTATTCGGGTTCGTGATCAGGGTCGTGCCACAACCCCTGCGCCTTGGCGTAGGCCTCGACCAGGCGAATGCGCTCTTCGTCGCGGCCGGTCAGGCGCAGGTAGGACAGGGTTTCGTCGTCTATGGGGAATATAGCGCAGGTCGAGCCGTACTCGGGGCTCATGTTGCCAATGGTGGCGCGGTTGGCCAGCGGCACATTGGTCAGCCCGGAGCCGAAGAATTCCACAAACTTGCCGACCACGCCTGTTTTTCTGAGCAGCTCGGCCACGGTCAGCACCAGGTCGGTGGCTGTGGTGCCGGCCGGCAGTTCGCCGGTGAGCTTGAAGCCCACCACCTGGGGCATGAGCATGCTGATGGGCTGGCCCAGCATGGCGGCTTCGGCCTCGATGCCGCCCACGCCCCAGCCCAAAACGCCCAGACCATTGATCATGGGCGTATGCGAGTCGGTGCCCACCAGCGTGTCCGGGTAGGCCAGCACGCCCTCGTCCGTTTCGCGGGTAAATACGGTGCGCGCCAGGTATTCCAGGTTGACCTGGTGGCAAATGCCCGTATCGGGCGGCACCACCTTGAAATCGTCAAAGGCCTGGGCGCCCCAGCGCAGAAGCTGGTAGCGCTCGGCATTGCGCTCGAACTCAAAGTCGGCGTTGATGAAAAACGCATCCGGACGGCCAAAAGCATCGACGATGACTGAATGGTCAATAACCAGCTCGGTGGGAATCTGGGGATTGATGCGCCTGGCATCGCCGCCCAGGTCTTCCATGGCGTTGCGCATGGCCACCAGGTCGACAATGCACGGCACGCCGGTAAAGTCCTGCATGAGAACGCGCGCCGGGGTGAACTGGATTTCCTGGCTTGATTTGGCATCGGGCTGCCAGTTGGCCAGCGCGCTGATCTGTTCGGCAGTGACCCCCTCGCCGTCCTCGTTGCGCAACAGGTTTTCCAGAAGAACCTTCAGGCTGAACGGCAGCCTGTGGCTGTTTTCAATCCTGTCAAGCCGGTAGATGATGTAGTCCTTGCCGTCAACGGTCAGGCTGTCTTTGGCATTGAAGGTGTTCTTTGACATGACGCGCTCCTTGAATATCCGGTTGAGTGAGCTGACGAAAGTCGGAAAACCCGGCTCCAGCTGAGCCTACAGGATAGCAGACGCCGGCAAGCATAAGCATTTCATGATTCTTGCACGCAACGCCTGCCCCCTTGCGAATCAGTGATTTTGGCGGGAATCCGCGCAGGCCGGCGCCAGTGCCGCGCCGGCCTGCCAAAGAAACGCTATTTGACTTCGAGCACGCCTTTCATGCCGGCGGCATAATGACCCGGAAAGGTGCAGATAAAGTCGTATTCACCCGTCTCGTCAGGCGCATTGAATGTAATTGTGTCGCTTTCACCGCCGGCAACCATGCCGGTATGCGCCACGATCTGGTCATCCATGCCTGTCGGCAGGTAGTCGTTGTCGGCCCCCGCTTCCCGGGCCGCCTCATCGAATGCCCGGGCATCGGCATCGGCCACCAGAACCACGAGATTGTGCGACATGGCGTCGGCCGGCAGCTCGCTGTTGTTGGTCAGCTTTATGGTGATCTCCTCACCCGGCTCGGCCGTGATGTTCTGTTCGCTGTATTCGAGCGAATCCAGCCCCTCGATCTCGACGGTTTTGGCCTGCAGGGAAAATGCGGCCGCTGCAAAAACAGCGAGTGTCAGCATTTTTGCGATGATCTTCATGATGTAGCCTCCAGTTGGCGGTTGGCTTGCAAGGCCGAATCTGCCGTGAAACGACAGACTTTTGAGCCTCAGTGGGGTTGACAACAAACGCCTGCCCCAGTTTCTTTCGCAAGCGCTTTTGTTCTGGCAACATGCATGACTTCCGGCGCATGTGTTTCACCTGGCTGGCGCGTAAAGTGGGCGCCACAAAAGGAAATGTCGAAACAGGAACCGCATGCCGGACTTTTTAACATTCGGACCGGCCGTGACGCGTTCATGGTCATTTGAATCTTGACCAATAAAGAGAATTTCAGCCAATGCCTAGCCTCCAGCTTATTATTGTTGCCATCTATTTCGCCATTCTTTTTTGTGTGGGTGCGTGGGCCTCACGCCTGATAGGAGACGCCACCGACTTTTTGCTTGCCGGCCGCAGACTGGGGCTGGTTCTGGCCACAGCCACCCTGTGTGCCACCCATTTTGGCGGCGGGTTTGTCATGGGCTCGGGCGAGTGGGGCTTCAGCCACGGCGTCACCGGCATTGCCTATGCGGTCGGCGTTGGCCTGTCGCTGGTTTTGCTGGGCCTTGTGGCGGCCCGGAAAATGCGCCGGCTGGCCAAATTTACCGTGCCCGATTATCTGCTGTACCGCTACAACAGCAAAACAGTGTCCACGCTGGCCGCCCTGCTCTCGCTGCTGGCCATCGTTGGCATTATCGGCGCCCAGATCTGGGCGGCCAAAAGCGCCCTGTCCATCATTGGCCTGCACCCCACCTGGGCGGCTGTTATCGCCACGCTGCTGTTTATTGCCTACACGGCCCTGTCGGGCCTGTGGGGCGTGACCCTGACCGATGCCATCCAGCTGGCCATCATCTTCATCGGCATTCCGCTGGCGGCCTTTATGGCGGTGTCCGAGGCCGGCGGCCTGGAAGGCATGATGGCCGCCGTTGAAAGCCTGGAAATTGACGGCGGCAGCAAGGCCTATTTCAGCCCGCTGGGCGCCGGCCTGGGGCTGGCGCTGGCCGCGGTGATACCGACCATGATGTACACCCTGATCGGTCAGGATTTTTATCAGCGGCTGTTTGCGGCGCGTGATGAATACATTGCCCGCCGCGCAGCCATTCTGGCCGGCGTGCTGCTGATCATATTTGCTGTCTTCCCGGTGGTGACGGGCATGGCCGCGCGCGCGATCTTCGGCGACGGAATTGATCCGGCCGAGGCCATTCCGATGCTGCTGACCGAAACCCTGCCGGTTTCGGTGGCCGCCATTGTCATTGCCGCCATCATCAGCGCCATCATGTCCACGGCCGACTCGCTGCTGATTGCCGGCACCGCCCATGTCACCAACGACCTGTATCTCAAGCTCATCAACCCGGAAGCCGAGCACGACACGCAGCTGCAGCTGCGCCTGTCGAGAATCATGACGGTGGTCATCGGCTTGCTGGCGCTGGGCATGGCGCTGGCTTTTGAGGCGATTATCGAGCTGCTGCTGCTGTCATACACTCTGTATGCCGCCGGCGTGTTCATTCCCGTTGTGCTGGGCATGTACTGGCGGCGCGGCAGCACGGCAGGCGCCCTGGCGGCCATTGTCGGCGGCTCGATCACCGGCCTGGCAGGCGGCCTGGGCTGGCTTGATGCTCTGGAACTGCCCATCGTCGGCGGGTTTCCGACCATCGTCAACGGCGCGCTTGTTTCGCTGGTGCTGTATGTGGCGTTTTCGCTGCTGCTGCCCCGGTCAAACGATGCGGTGCCGCTTGCGGAGGAAGCGCTGTAATATGCTGCTGGCGGGTCGGCCGGGCAGCATGTGCAATCTGTTTACGGGCCATTCAGCGTCATCGCTGCAGACCCCATCCGACAACTGCGGAGCTTTAACACAATGAATGAAATAAAGGATCCCGAGCTACAGGAAATGGCCGACAAGGTGCGCACCGCCATGGCCTCGCAGCGCCGGCGCGGCCGCAGCGGTCTCGTTGGGTGGGCGGCCGCCGGCCTGGTCATTGTTGTGCTGCTGATATGGTGGCTTTGGCCCAGTGCCGAAGGCATTGAATGGGAAACGCATGCGATTGATCGCGGCGACATGGTTCTTGTGGTGACCGCCAGCGGCAACCTCGAGCCGCGCAGCGAAGTGACGGTTGGCGCCGAGGTGTCGGGGCTGATCAGCGAGGTGCTGGTAACCGAAAACGACCGGGTTTCATACGGCGACGTGCTGGCTCGCTTTGACACCGAGGAACTGGAAGTCAATCTGGCCCAGGCTGAAGCCCGGCTGGAGCTGGCCAGGGCTTCGGTTGCCGAAGCCGAGGCCACCCTGGAGGAGTCCACGATCGAACAGCGGCGTACGGTCAGCATGCACGAGCGCAACATGGCTTCGCAGGCCGAGGTCGACACGGCACGCGCTGCGGTCATGCGCGCCCGGGCGCGGGTCATGAGCGCCAATGCATCGGTCAGCGAAGCCGAGGCCGCCCTGTCAGCCAGCCGTACCCGGCTTGAAAAAGCCATCATTACCTCGCCCGTCAACGGGGTTGTTCTCAAGCGCGATATCGAGCCGGGCAGCACGGTGGCCGCCAGCTTCCAGGCTCCCGAACTGTTCATCCTGGCCGAAGACTTGCGTGAAATGGAGCTGCATATCTCCCTTGACGAGGCCGATGTCAGCCAGGTCAAGTCGGGTCAGCCGGCCACGTTTACCGTGGATGCCTGGCCGGGACGCGAATTTGAAGCCGTGGTGCAGCGCGTCTTTTTGTATCCGGACACCGAAAGCAACGTGGTGACCTACACCACCGTTCTGGATGTGGACAACCCCGATGAAGAGCTGCTGCCGGGCATGACCGCCACCGCCACCATCACCACCGGCACACACGAAAACATTCTGCGCGTGCCAAGCATGGCGTTTCGTTTTCAGCCGCCGGGCGATGAGCCGGCCGGCGGCGGTGGACGAGGCATGTTCATGATGGGCCCGATGCGTTCGCGCAGCTCAGCCAGGGATGACAATGCCGTCTGGGTGCTGAGAGACGATGCAGGCGAAGAAAAGCCGGAGCCCGTGCAGGTTCATGTACGCACCGGCCGCACCGACGGCCGGTTTACCGAAATCACCAGCGACGAGCTGAAAGAAGGCGACAAGGTCGTTGTGGGCTTCAGTGGAGGCAAGGGGTGAGTATCCAGGCCACCTCCTCAATTGACCCGTCCGGCCTTCATCCACAGCGGGCACCGGCCATCATCCGGATGCGCGATGTCTACAAGATCTATGGCAAGGGCCCGACCGAAGTTCGCGCCCTGGACGGCGTCAACCTGACCATTCGGGCCGGCGAGTTTGTTGCCGTCATGGGCCCCAGCGGGTCCGGAAAATCAAGCAGCCTCAATCTGCTGGGCTGCCTGGATGTTCTGACCGCGGGCGAGTACTGGTTTCACGGCATCAATGTGGCCACGCTCAGCCGCGACGAGCTGGCGCTGCTGCGGCTCAAGTTCATGGGGTTTGTGTTTCAGAGCTACAACCTGCTGCCCAGAACCAGCGCGGTGGCCAACGTGGAGCTGCCGCTGGTTTATGAGGGCATGAGCCGGCGCCAGCGACGCGAAATGGCCCGCGCAGCGCTCAGGATCGTGGGTCTGGAACACCGTGAAAACGCCACGCCCAACCAACTGTCGGGCGGTCAGCAGCAGCGCGTGGCCATTGCCCGCGCCCTGGTCACCAGCCCTCCGGTGCTGCTGGCCGACGAACCCACCGGCAACCTTGATACCCAAACCGCCGAGGAAATCATGAACCAGTTCGTCAGCCTGCGTTCGCAGCGCAACATCACCATCGTCATGGTGACCCACGAACCTGAAATCGCTGCCTGGGCCGACCGGGTGCTTTATTTTGTCGACGGCAAGATTGAAGCCGACGGCCCGCCCGCCGAGGTTCTGAAATGAACCCCCTGGACACCCTGCTGATGGCTTCGCAGGCCATCGCCCGCAACAAGATGCGTTCGTTTCTGACCATGCTCGGCGTCATTATCGGCGTGGGCAGCGTCATTGCCATGGTGCACCTGGCCCAGTCGGCTACGCGCTCGGTTACCGACCAGATCTCGAGCATAGGCTCCAACCTGCTGTTTGTTTCGCCCAGCTTTTCCGTGCGCGGCGCCGGCGGCGTGCGCCGCCCTGCCCCGGCCTTTGACATGAACGATGTCGAGGCCATGCGGCGCGAGATTCCGGGCGTCACCATTGCGCCCACGGCGTCGCAGACGGCGACCGTCATTCACGGCAGCATCAATGACGAAATCAACATTGAAGGCACCACCAACGAATATTTCAGCGTGCGCAATCATCCGGTGGTGCGCGGTCGGGAATTTGACGAAAATGAACTGTTGGGCGGCGCAGCCGTGTGTATTCTGGGCCAAACCGTGGTCGACGAAATGTATGAGCACCAGGAACCGCTCGGATCTCTTTTGCGCATTGATCGCACCGCCTGCCGCGTCATAGGCGTACTTGAAAAGAAAGGGCTGTCGGGCGGCCAGGATCCGGATCACATCATTTTGATGCCCATAAAAAGCGTGCAGCGGCGACTGGCCGGCAGCCTGGACGTTCGCACCATCTATGTTTCGGCGCTTCAGGACGGCACCAGCAGCCGGGTCAAAGGCGATATTGAGTCGCTGCTGCGCCAGCGGCGCAGGATCAAGTCGCCCATGGACGACGATTTTCGCGTGCGCGACACCCAGGACATCCTGGATGCGCTGGCCGAAACCACCGCCACCATGAGCCTGCTGCTGGGCGGCATTGCGGCCGTCAGCCTGCTGGTTGGCGGCATCGGCATCATGAACATCATGCTGGTGTCGGTAACCGAACGCACGCGCGAAATTGGCATCCGGCTGGCCATAGGCGCGCGCAGCCGCGATGTGCTGACCCAGTTTCTGGTGGAATCCATTGTGCTGGCCACGTTTGGCGGTGTGCTTGGCGTGGCGCTGGGGCTGGGCGGCACCTGGCTGATGACCAGCCAGTTTGGCATGCCCTTTGTAATGTCTGTCGGGGTGCTGCTTTTGGGCTTCGGATTTGCCATCTGCATTGGCGTCATCTTCGGCATTCTGCCGGCCCGCAAGGCGGCCCGCCTCAACCCCATTGATGCCCTGAGACACGAATAGCCGTATCATTGCCGTATCATTGCCGTACAAGCAGGCAATACACACGGCCTGTTTCAAAAGAAAAGGCCCGCAGCAATCGAATGCTGCGGGCCTTTTGCATTGGCGTCCCCACGGGGATTCGAACCCCGGTCGCCGCCGTGAAAGGGCGGTGTCCTAGGCCTCTAGACGATGGGGACTGAAAACACGTTTAAACAGCCGCGACGTTTTCAGAAACCTTTATTTGGTGGAGCCAGGCGGGATCGAACCGCCGACCTCTACAATGCCATTGTAGCGCTCTCCCAGCTGAGCTATGGCCCCACAACAAGCGCGAAATAATAGACCAGTTCTTGTAGTTTGTCAAACTGTTTTTACACCTGGTCACTGCTGCCAAACAGCAGTTCGGAGAATTCTACCAGACCGGGCCCGCGATGTCTTATTTCCAGGGCAGCCCGCAGGGCCCCCTGCGCATACAGGCGCCGGTCGCCGGCCCTGTGGGTCAGCTCCACGCGCTCGCCATCGGCCAGGAAGTGAACGGTGTGGTCACCAACCACGTCGCCGCCCCTGATGGCGCTGAAGCCGATCTCGCCTGCCGGGCGCGGTTCATGGCGCTGGTGGCGGTCGTAAACAGCTGCCTGCTCCAGATTTTGGCTGCGCCCCCGAGCCGCTGCCTCACCCAGCCACAGGGCCGTGCCCGAAGGCGCGTCCAGCTTGCGGCGATGGTGGGATTCGACAATCTCAATGTCAAACTCCGGCCCCAGCGCCCGCGCAGCCTGTTCTGCCAGGTGGGCCAGCACGTTGACGCCCAGGCTGAAATTGGCGGCCACGCATACGGGAATTTTTTCTGCTGCCTGGCGGATACGCTGCAGCAGACTGTCACCCAGCGCGGTTGTGCCGGTAACCAGGGGAATTTTGTTTGCCAGGGCGTGCTCAAGCGTTTTTTCGAGCAGCCCGGCGTGTGAAAAATCGATGATGGCATCGGCGACGGCATTCGGCTCGAAAAAACGGCTGCGGCCGGCTTCGCCAGCCAGCACAAAACGTTCGTCGTGGCGGATGGCCTCGACAAGCAGACGCCCGATGGTGCCCGTGGCGCCGCTGACCAGTATGGAGGTGGGTTTTTTGCTCATGTTGCCGAATCCTTCAGGTATTGGCGGGCTCACAATGCCGCCGGGCCACTAGAACCCCATGCGGTCGAAGAAACTCTTGACCTTTTCGGTCCAGCCCGAAGACTGGGGACTGTGGTCGGGCTTGTCGTCCAGCGTGTCCTGCAGCTTCTGCAGCAGGCTTTTTTGTTCACGGCTGAGCTTTACCGGTGTTTCCACCGCGACCCGGCACAGCAGGTCGCCTGTCGAGCGCGAACGGACGGACTGCACGCCCTTGCCGCGCAGGCGAAACACCTTGCCCGACTGGGTGCCGGCCGGAATCTTGAGCATGACCGAGCCGTCCAGGGTGGGCACCTTGAGCTGACCGCCCAGCGCTGCGGTTGATATGGTGATGGGCACTTCCGACAGCAGGTCGTCGCCGTCGCGCCGGAACAGGGGATGGGGTCTGACCTGCACATCCACGTACAAATCACCGGCACCGCCACCCTGGGCACCGGCAGCGCCCTGCCCCGACAGGCGAATGCGATCGCCGGTGTCAACGCCCGCCGGTATGCGGACTTCTATGGTTCTGGTTTCATGCACCTGGCCACTGCCGCTGCAGTCGCTGCACGGGTCCTTGATGGTCTGGCCGGTGCCGCTGCAGGCCGGGCAGGTCTGCTGCACGGAAAAGAAGCCCTGCTGCATGCGCACCTGGCCCTGTCCTCCACAGGTGGAACACACGCTCAGGCGGCCGTCTTTTGAGCCGCTGCCGCTGCAGGTCTGACACTGGCCCAGCGTCGGCAGGCGAATTTCCTTTTCCACGCCGGCCACGGCCTCTTCAAGGTCGAGTTCGAGATCGTAGCGCAGATCCTGCCCGCGGCGCGAACGGCTCTGGCGCCGGCGACCACCGCCAAAAATGTCCCCGAAAATATCCCCGAAAATATCGTTGATATCGCCAAAACCCTGGGCGCCGCCGGCCGCACCACTGTTGACGCCGGCGTGACCGAAACGGTCATAGGCCGCCCGCTTCTGTTCATCGCGCAGCACGTCGTGAGCCTCGCGAACCTCCTTGAACTTTTCCTCGGCTTCCGGATTGTCGGGGTTGCGGTCGGGATGGTACTTGCGGGCCTTGCGCCTGAACGCCGTGCGAATCTCATCGCGGCTGGCGTTGCGCGACACACCCAGAATTTCGTAATAGTCAGCAGGCATGGGCAAAGGGCTGGTAAATCTTGGACAAAACGCTTAACGGAAAATCCCGGAGCGGCTCATGCCGCCCCGGGACCTGTTCGGATTGCAGGGCAATCAGCTCACTTGTCGTCGTCGACTTCAGTGAACTCGGCATCGACAACTTCTTCATCCTGACCGGAAGAGGCGCCGGCGTCATCGGCTTCAGCGCCGGACTCGGCCGCCTGGGCCTGTTCGGCTGCCGCCTTGTACAGCTCGGCGCCGGCCTGCTGAAGTTCGTTGACGGCGTTGTCAATGGCGTCCTTGTCATCGCCCTTGACGGCCTCGTCCACCCTGGCCAGGGCGTCCTCGATCTTCTGCCTGATTCCGGCATCGAGGTTGTCGCCGTGTTCCTTGAGGCTGGCCCGGGTTGAGTGGGCAATGCCGTCGGCGCTGTTGCGGGCGCCAACCAGCTCCTGAAACCTCCTGTCTTCTTCACGATGCGCCTCGGCATCCTGAACCATCTTTTCGATTTCCTCGTCCGACAGCCCGGAGCCGGCCTTGACCTCGACCTTCTGTTCGCGGCCGGTGGCCTGATCCTTGGCCGACACGTTGAGAATGCCGTTGGCGTCGATGTCGAAGGTGACCTCGATTTGCGGCATGCCGCGCGGCGCGGCCGGAATGCCGGTCAGGTCGAAGCGCGCCAGCGACTTGTTGGCGGCCGCCTGCTCGCGCTCGCCCTGCAGCACGTGCACGGTCACCGCCGACTGGTTGTCCTCGGCTGTTGAAAACACCTGCGAGGCGCGGGTCGGGATGGTGGTGTTCTTTTCAATGAGCTTGGTGAAAACACCGCCCAGGGTTTCAATGCCCAGCGACAGGGGTGTGACGTCGAGCAGCAGCACGTCCTTGACGTCACCGGCCAGCACACCGCCCTGAACAGCGGCACCCACGGCCACGGCCTCGTCGGGGTTGACGTCCCTGCGCGGCTCCTGGCCAAAGAAATCGGCGACCGCTTTCTGCACGGCCGGCATGCGGGTCTGCCCGCCCACCAGAATGACCTCGTCGACATCGCCCACCTTCAGGCCGGCGTCGTTGAGCGCGGTGCGGCACGGCTCGATGGAGCGCGCCACCAGCTCTTCAACCAGAGATTCCAGCTTGGAGCGGGTCAGGCGAATGTTCAGGTGCTTGGGCCCCGACTGATCGGCCGTAATGTACGGCAGGTTGACTTCGGTCTGCTGGGTTGACGACAGCTCGATCTTGGCGCGCTCGGCCGCCTCGCGCAGGCGCTGCAGCGCCAGCGGGTCGTTGTGCAGGTCAATGCCCTGCTCTTTTTTGAACTCACCGGCCAGGTAGTCGATCAGGCGCAGGTCAAAGTCCTCGCCGCCCAAAAAGGTGTCGCCGTTGGTGGCCAGCACTTCGAACTGCTTCTCGCCGTCGACGTCGGCAATTTCAATGATAGAAATATCAAAGGTGCCGCCGCCCAGGTCATAAACCGCCACCGTGCGGTCTTCGTTGCCGCCCTCCTTGTCCAGGCCATAGGCCAGCGATGCGGCCGTGGGCTCGTTGATGATGCGGCGCACGTTGAGGCCGGCAATCTGGCCGGCATCCTTGGTGGCCTGGCGCTGGGAGTCATTGAAATAGGCCGGCACGGTGATCACGGCCTCGGTAACTTCCTCGCCCAGATAGTCTTCGGCCGTCTGCTTCATTTTCATCAGCGTGCGGGCCGAAATTTCGGGCGGCGCCATCTTCTTGTCGCCCACCTGCACCCAGGCATCGCCATTGTCGGCCTCAACGATCTTGTAGGGCACCAGCTTGATGTCCTTTTGCACAACATCTTCGTTGAACTTGCGGCCGATAAGGCGCTTGACTGCATACAGGGTGCGCTCGGGGTTGGTCACCGCCTGGCGCTTGGCCGGCTGCCCAACAAGCACTTCGTCGTCCTTGGTAAAGGCAACAACCGACGGGGTTGTCCGGTCGCCCTCGGCGTTTTCAACAACGCGGGCCTTGCCGCCTTCCATGACAGCAACACAGGAATTGGTTGTTCCCAGGTCAATGCCGATTATCTTGCTCATGATTTAGTGATCCTGTTCGATTCTTGCTAAAAACTTGTTCCGTGAAACTTGGCCGATTACGGCAGAAAGTAACGCTCAAACGCTTTAGTGGGGCTCAGCAGCCGCTATTTCAATCACCAGCGCCTTATCCCGGGCCGCAGCCTGTTAGCCGGCAACAGCCACTATGACCCGCGCTGCCCGCAGCAGGCGGTCGTGCAGCCGGTAGCCCTTTTGCACGACCTGCGTGACCGTGTCCGGCTCGGCGTCCTCGCTGGGCTGCATGCTGATTGCCTCGTGCCACTGCGGGTCAAAGGGTTCACCGACGGGTGCCAGAACCTCCAGGCCATGATCCTCCAGCGATTTGAGCAGCAGCCGGCGGGTCAAAACCAGACCTTCGCGTGACGGATCATCCTCGGCGGCGTTATCCAGCCCCTGGTCCAGTCCATCGAGCACCTGCAACAGATCGCGCATGATGGCCTCATTCTGAAACCGCCTGGCCTTCTCCATCTCGCGTGCCGAGCGTCTTTGCATGTTTTCCATTTCGGCACGGGTGCGCAGCAGCGCATCCCGCAGGCGCTCGATTTCCGCCTGCAGAGCCTCTGATCTGTCGTCTTCGACCGCCTCTTCCTGCTGGTCCGGCCCGGATTGAGCGTCGATGTCGTTGCCTTGCAGCGTTTCCCCGGCCCGATCATCGGGCGACAGGTCATGTTCGTCCATAGTTCTCTTGTTTTCTTCACCCATTTTTTTCGCCTTGCAGGTTGTCTCTTTATGGCCACTCCATGCGCGCAACAATGGGGGCCATCCTCTATCATTGCAACCACCAGTGCGCATTGCTCTGGCAGTTTGGTAGTGCTAGTTTGTTCTGGTTTGGATCAATTCCCGATTTCACAATGCTGCGCCATCTCGCCATTCGTAATTTTGCCATCGTCAACGACGTGAAAATTGACGTCGAGCCCGGCTTTACCGTTATTACCGGCGAGACCGGTGCCGGCAAGTCCATTCTGGTCGACGCGCTCGGACTGCTGCTGGGCGCACGGGCCGACGCCGGCCTGATTGCCCCCGGCCACCGGCAGGCCGAACTGGAGGCCGTCTTTGAAGTCGCGGCCGACAGCCCGGCCAGGGCCTGGCTGCAGGAAAACGCCCTGGAAGAGGAAGACCAGCTGATTGTGCGTCGCGTGCTGACTGCCCCAAGCGGCTCGCGAGCGTGGATCAACGGCCGCTCGGCCACCGTGGGGCAGCTCGCCCGGCTGGGCGAGCTGCTGGTGGAAATTCACGGGCAGCACGCTCATCAGCTCCTCAACCGCCCCAATGTACAGCGGCAGCTTCTGGACAGGCATGTCGACCAGGCGCTGCTGGAAAAAACCGCCAGCTGCCACAGTCGCTGGCTGACAACACGCCTGCAGCTGGACGAGCTTGAAAAGCGTGACGGCAGCAGCGACCGCATTGACCTGCTGCGCTTCCAGGTGCGCGAACTGACGGCGCTGGAGCTGGTTGAAAACGAATTTTCCGCGCTTGAAAAAGAGCATGAACAGCTGGCGCGCAGCGACGAACTGCAGCGGGCCATAAGCGACGCTGTGGCCATGCTTGAAGACGATGCGGGCAGCGGTGCCCGCAACCTGCTTCAAAAGGCGGCTGACGGGCTGCAGCCGGTGCTCGGGCTCGATGAAAGTGTCAGCGAGGCGGCGGCCATGCTTCAGGAAGCCGGCATCAATATTGACGAGGCCCTGTCCAGCCTGGAGCGTGCCGGCAGCCGCGAGCGCGGTGACGCGCAGCGCCTGGATGAGGTCGGCCGGCGTCTGGAAACACTTTTTGACCTGGGGCGCAAATATCGTGTTCAGCCCAATGAGCTGCCGGCGCTGGCCGACAAGCTGGCACAACAGCTGGCCGAGCTTGAAAACATGGACGAGCAACGAGGGGTTCTGGAAAACCGGCTCATGAAAGAATTCGACCGCTGGAGCCAGGCGGCCAGCAAACTGAGTGACGCCCGCCTTGAGGCGGCCGAAACACTGTCCGGCAACACCTCTGAGCGCCTGGCCAAACTGGGCATGGATACGGCACGGATTGAATTTTCCGTGCAGCGGACAGACAACGCAACGCCCGCCGCACACGGCATGGACCGCATCGAAATACTGTTCAGCGCCAACCCCGGACAGCCGCCACGGGCGCTCTCAAGAGTGGCCTCAGGCGGTGAGCTGTCGCGCATTGGGTTGGCACTCATGACTTCAGCCAGCCACGACTTTGGCCCTCAAACACGTATTTTTGACGAGGTGGACGCCGGCGTTGGCGGTGAAACCGCCCATGCAGTGGGTCACTTTCTGCGCGCTGCTGCCGACGGCGGCCAGGCCATGTGCGTAACCCATCTCGCCCAGGTGGCGGCATGCGCCGATCATCAGCTGCTGGTCAAAAAGGAGCAGGGCAAGGATTCCACCCGCGTAGAGGTAAAAAACCTGAAGGATGAAGCGCGCACGCGCGAGGTTGCCCGCATGCTTGGCAGCGCCAGCTCAAGCAAAAGCCTGGCCCATGCCCGCGAACTGCTGGAAGAAAAGTCCGCTCAGCGGGCCGAAAACGCGTGAGCGCCCTTTCGGGCCTGCAGGGCTGGCTGAATCAGCCCTGTTCCTTGGGCCGGACGTAAAGCACCATGGAATGGTCAACGATTTCAAAACCGTGCTCGTCGGCGATCTCTTTCTGACGACGCTCAATGGCCTTGTCAAAAAACTCGAACACTTCGCCGGTTTCAAGACAGACCATGTGATCGTGATGATCACCCTCATCCAGCTCATAGCAGGCCTGCTGAACCCGGCCGGTGCCGTCGTCAAAAATATGCTTGCGCACCAGGTGGGCCGCCTCAAACTGCGACAACACCCTGTAAACCGTGGCCAGACCGATTTCCTCGCCCTGGTTGACCAGCGCGCGGTAAATGTCATCGGCCGTCATGTGCTTTTGTTCGGTGGTCTCAAGAAGACGGAGAATCTGGCGGCGCGGGTGCGTCACCTTCAGTCCGGCCTTTTTCAAGTCGTTGCTATGTCCAGGCATGAGTCACCGCCCCAATCATTAACCCGATCATTAAATTGATGAAACCAAGATTTGACATGATCGCGGATATTGTATCATTGACCTTCAAGCAAAGACTTCTACCGCCCATGACCGCCTACCGAATACTGCCGGCCCTGCTGGCCTGCCTGATGATTTCTGCCTGCGGCAGCCTGGTTTACAAACAGGATATCCAGCAGGGCAATGTGCTCGACAGCAAGGACGTCAGCCGGCTTGAGCCCGGCATGACCAAGCGTCAGGTCAAGGTCCTGCTTGGTACCCCCTCCATTACCAGCCCGTTTCACGAAGAGCGCTGGGACTACATGAACACCCTGGCCAGGCGCGGCGGAAAAACGCGCAAGCGTGTTCTGACGCTGCACTTTGACAACGATGCCCTGCAATCCATAGAGGGCAGCTATCTTGATGAAGCCGACATTGCCGGGGAAGCGCTCGACGAGCTCAGGAAATCCGACGACACCCCGGTTCAGGATCTTGAAAGCCTGCGCGATGAAGACCGCAGTCGGGGCACGCCGGGCAGCTGACAGCCGCGCCCTGGCGCTCCCTATTTCCTTTTGCGCGCCCGCGCCAGTTCGGCCATCTGGCGGCGAATTTCCTTGGGGTCGGCTGTCAGTGCGCGATAGGCCTCGGCCCTGTCCCCTGCCTGCAGCGGCGTGTCGGGCGGCCGCAGCCGGCCAAAAACCCCCACCCGCTCAGGGCTGACCTCAAAGCCCGGAATCAGCGCCGGCACATCGGCTTTTTCCACGGCCTCAATCAGCGTGGTTCCGGCCGGTACGCGCACGGAAACAACCACCTGGGTTTCAGGCGTGGCGGCGGCCACCTCCACCTCTATTTCTCCCTCAGCGGCCATGAACCTGCTCGGCGCGTCTGACAAAGTCATCGACCATGCGATCGGCCATGCGCGAGAAATTGCGCCTGAACGGCCGCAGCAGCAAGCCGCCAATTTCAAATTCCAGACTGAGGCTCACCCGGCAGCCGCCGCCCAGCTCATCAAATTCCCAGCGCCCGCTCAAATGCTCGAATGCACCCCGCTCGAGACTCATGACCAGTTTTTTGCCGGGCACCAGCCGGTTGACGGTGGTAAAGCGCTGTGTAAGTCCCGCAAGGCTTACCTCCAGGGTGGCACGCTGGTGGTGCTCGTCCTGTTCGTGCACCTCGGCGCTGCGCACCCAGTCCAAAAACTGTGGATAGCTGTCGACATTGCGAACCAGCGCATACATTTGCGCAGCAGAAAAGGGAACTATGGCTGAACGATTGATTTCTGGCACGGCACCAACCCGAAACAAGTACAGGCGCCAGCTTGTGCCAGCGCAACAGGCGGTCAATGATAAACTCTTGTCTGTCAACTTTTGGGCTGACCGGCAACCGCGCCAGCCCGCAAAATCACAACAGCGAGTTTTCAGTGACCAGGCAGCAATCATCAACCATTGCGCTCAACCGGCGCGCGCGCTTCGAATACCATCTCGAGGAGCGGCTGGAAGCCGGCATCGCGCTCGAAGGCTGGGAAGTCAAGGCCTTGCGTGCCGGAAGAATCCAGTTTGGCGACAGCTACGTGCTGCTCAAGGACAACGAGGCCTTCCTTTTCGGCTGCCTGATCACGCCGCTGCCTTCGGTATCCACCCACATTCGGCCAGACCCCATGCGCACCCGCCGACTGCTGCTGCACCGCCGCGAAATCGACCGCCTCATCGGCATGGTGGAACGTCGGGGGCGCACCGTCATCCCCACCGCCATGTACTGGAAGCGGGGCCGCGTCAAGGTTGAAGTGGCCATCGCCACAGGCAAGAGGCAGCACGACAAGCGCCGCGCGCAAAGGGATCGCGACTGGCAGCGCGACAAGGCGCGCATTCTCAAGCACGGCTGATCTTTACCCAACCATTCGGCGCATTGATGCCTGCCGAAGTTCTGACCCTGATCGATGGCGCCACTGGCTGCTCTGCGAAACCGGAATCGGAATTTGGCGCGGTTAGCACGGCCATATTTTAGCCACCCGGCTCTCGTTGCATCCTGCGCAACAAACATATAATATGTGACGCTCATCAATTACTTGCCCGACTGCAGGGGGAGACGGCTCATAATTGACCATTAAATAAATTGTTTGTCTCGAGGGAGAGCAGGACATGCCAAATTCCTGGTTTGCACGTATATCCGCGTGTTTGCTTTTTTGTCTGTGTACAGCAGCCTTTGCACAGCCCGCAACCACTTCATCCCACACCCGGCCCGCCGTTGCCGTTTCGGCCATCCAGGGCGAGCCCTCATCAGATCAGCCCAATGCCCTTCAGCCAAGAACGCTGAACGAGCTTTTCCAGGCCGCGCGCGATGACGGCCACGTCAATGTCATCGTCACGCTTGATCTGGGCACCGCCTTTCAGTCGGAAGGCCAGCTGAGCGCAGCCGCCGTTGACCAGCAGCGCGCCCTGATTGCACAAACCCGCAAGGGGCTGATGACCGAGCTGGCCGGCACGGCATCAACCATCAACCGCGAATACAAGACCGTGGCCGCCGTGGCGCTGCGCGTGGACGAGGCCGGCCTCAAGGCCCTGAAGTCCTCAGGCCGGGTCAGCCGTATCAGCGATGACGCGCTCAGCGCGCCCTCCCTTGGGCAAAGCACC
>DATGSU010000063.1:0-3639 GCA_035302305.1 Wenzhouxiangella sp.
GTCGCTTCATGGCGATCGCATTTGCTCCATGATTTTTTCCAGATCGGGCCGCAGCGTCACCTCACGCCCGTCGCGGCGGACGCTGATGGCCACCTCGCCACTGGTCATTATTTCACCAAACAGCTGTTCGACATCCTGCATGGAGCTTACCCGCTGGCCGTTGACGCCCACCACAACGTCATTGACCTGCAGCCCAAGCTGCCCAAACAGCTGTGCATCGCGGCCGGGGCGCAGCCTGAAGCCGCCGTCCGACACCGGGGTGATCGAAATCGAGTCGGCCAGGCGGCCGGCATCAAGCCCCAGGGACTCGGCGGCGGCCGGCACGGATGCAATGCTGGCTGCCGCAGTGCCGGAATCAAACCCGCGCAAGCCCGTCAGCCGGCTGGCATCAACCCCGCCTGCATTGTTCTGCAAGGCCTGGCGGCCCGCGCGCCGTCCGCCAGGCTGGCTGGAATCAAACGCCAGCTGCTCGATTTTTCCATTGCGCTCGACCAGCACGCGCTGCGCCTCCACGGCTTCTATGCGGCGGCCGCCGGGCAGCTCATCACCGGCGCGGTAAAAATCCTCACCCGATCCTTCGGCCGCAATAATTGCAAAGCCCCTGGGGCCGGCCATCAGTCCCTTCAGGCGCAGCCCGCTGCTGTCAGCCGAAGCCGCCGGCTGCAGCTGAACTGGCGGCAGGCTGGCCGTGCGCCCGAACAGGTCCCAGCGAAATTCGCCGCTTGCGTTCCCCGCGCCCGACTCCTGCGGCAGCGGTATTGACTCGGCCGGCTCGACCTCAACCCCGCCCATGACCATCCACAGCATGCCAACCGCCAGCCAGGCAGCTGCCAGCAGCAAAGCGCCGCTGGCCAGCACTGCCAGTCGCGATGACCAGGTTGGAGATATCAGGGCAGACACAGGCATCAATTCCGCATCTCATCAGGCGCGAGAGTAGCACAGACGGCCGCCAACACGAAGCGCCCCGGCCAGACGCACAGCCGCCAAAGGCGCAGCGTCAGCGCGAGCCCGACGACCGCCCTCTTCTGCGCCGGCGACCGCCGCGCCGGCCCTTTTTGCGCCGCGGGCTGGCCTTTTTGCGCGGCGCGGGTCTTTCCAGCTCGGGCAGCTCATCCGGGTCATGCGACTCCACCGGCAGCTGCATATCGATGTATTCCTCGATTTCGGGCAAGTGAAAGGCGTAGTCCTCGCAGGCAAAGCTGATGGCATCGCCGGTGGCACCCAGACGGGCCGTGCGGCCGATGCGGTGAACATAATCTGCCGCATCCTGTGGCAGATCGTAGTTGATGACATGCGTCACGTCGGGAATGTGCAGACCGCGAGCGGCCACATCGGTGGCCACCAGCACGTCAATCTGATTCTCGCGAAAGCGCCGCAGCAGCGACTGGCGCTTTCTCTGCGGCACGCTGCCGGCCAGCATGGCCGCATCAATGCCGTTGGCCTTGAGCGTGCGCGCCACCCGGTCGGTTTCCCGACGGGTATTGACAAACACAATGACGTGTCCATCGACAATTTCCCGCAGCAGCTTGACCAGCAGCGGCAGCTTTTCCGGGTTGGCCGGATAGTAGACAGACTGCTCAACCCTGTCGTTGGTGATCTGCTCCGATTCGATGCGTATGGTTTCCGCATCGCGCATGTGCTCATAGGCGAGCTCGGTCACCTTGAGCGGGAACGTGGCCGAGAACATCAGCGTCTGGCGCTTTTCAACGCCCGGCATGCGCCGGAACAGATAGCGAATGTCGGAAATGAAACCCAGATCGAACATGCGATCGGCCTCGTCCAGCACGGCCACCTCAATGGCCTTGAGGCTGTACACGCCCTGTTTGAGATAATCGATGAGGCGCCCCGGCGTGCCTATCAGCACATCCGCACCGGAAGCAATCTCTTCGCGCTGCTTGGCGTAGTCAACGCCACCATAAGTCAGCACCGAACGCAGGCCGGTGTGGCTGCCAAGCAGCAGAGCATCGCGATGGATCTGAATGGCCAGCTCGCGGGTGGGCGCAATGATGATGGCGCGCGGGTTGGGGCCCGGCCCAATGGAATCAGGCGACAGCAGGCGCGCAAAGGCCGCCAGCAAAAATGCCGCCGTCTTGCCCGTGCCGGTGCGCGCCTGGCCTGCTACATCCCGGCCCTGCAAAACCAGCGGCAGGGTTTTTTCCTGAATGGGTGTGCAATAGCTGAAACCTGCATCTGCGAGCCCCTTGCGGATACTCTCGTGCAAATCAAAGCTGTCGAAGGCGGTTTGGGTCAGCACCTGCTGGGCGCCATTATCCTGAGTCACTGAAATGTTGCAATCCTTGAAATCGGGTTGGTGTGCCTTGAACTAGCAGTTTAACTGCCAGCTGCCCTGGCCTTGCAGCCATCATCTCAACGAGCTGCCCGCCCGGGCAAACAAATGCGGCAAGACCGACATAGTATATTGGCAAACGTGCATCAACAATCGAAACAGCGCAAAAACGCCAATCCCAACCCGGCACATGACCAGCGAGACAGACAACAGTGAGCGACAAAATCATTCATGTAAACGACAGCGACTTCGACGAACAGGTGCTGCAGGCCAAGGGCCCGGTTCTGGTTGACTACTGGGCCGAATGGTGCGGCCCGTGCAAGATGATCGCCCCGGTCCTTGAAGACCTGGCCGAGGAGTACGGCGACAAAATCACCATTGCCAAGCTCGACATCGACGCCAACCAGCAAACCGCCAGCCGCTTCAAGATTCGCGGCATTCCCACCCTGATGATCTTTGAAAACGGCGAGCACCAGGGCACCAAGGTCGGCGCCATGACCAAGTCGGCCCTCAAGGAATTCATCGACCAGACCATCTGAACCCCTTCAGCAAGGCCCGCTCCGCGGAGCGGGCCTTGCGACATCCCGTCCACCAGCTGACAACACCAAAACGGCCCAAAGCGGCTTTCGACCGCCCTTTACGTCTCGCCACACCGGCCCCTAATTAACACATCCCTTTTCCACAAAGCCCTCGCACCCCGAGCCGCCTTGTGACAAACACCACAGCTTGCCGCATAACAGTTGCTTTCAATCAGCACAGACTGTAACCTTTGCGCTCGTCGGCCTTGCGAATGTCATAAAGGGGAGGCTTTGGCACAGCTGACAACCAACCCCATAAATGACTGTCGAGGGACAAAACAAATGTCTAGGCAAAGGCTTGCACAAGCTCTCGCTTGTGCTTTTTTACTTTTTTGTACGGCAGCAGCCGCCCAGTCCACAACAAAAGCAACCTCCACCCTTCCACCCACCGCAGCTGTCTCAGCCGCCCTGGATGGGTCGGATTCAACCCCCAATGCCCTTCAGCCAAGAACGCTGAACGAGCTTTTCCAGGCCGCGCGCGATGACGGCCACGTCAATGTCATCGTCACGCTTGATCTGGGCACCACCTTTCAGTCGGAAGGCCGGCTGAGCGCAGCCGCCGTTGACCAGCAGCGCGCCCTGATTGCACAAACCCGCAAGGGGCTGATGACCGAGCTGGCCGGCACGGCATCCACCATCAACCGCGAATACAAGACCGTGGCCGCCGTGGCGCTGCGCGTGGACGAGGCCGGCCTCAAGGCCCTGAAGTCCTCAGGCCGGGTCAGCCGTATCAGCGATGACGCGCTCAGCGCGCCCTCCCTTGGGCAAAGCACC
>DATGSU010000064.1:0-2736 GCA_035302305.1 Wenzhouxiangella sp.
GGCATTGCCTGGCAGCGTTTTACCGAGCACGGGCCGCTGGCCCTGCTGCCACTTCCCGGCGGCCGCTCGTCGGTGGTCTGGTCGCAGCCGTCCCGGCGGGTGGTTCAGCAGCAGCGGCTTGGCGACGATGAGTTTCTGACCGCCATCAATGCCAGCCAGAACGGCCCGTTTGGGCAGATTCTCGAAGCCACGCAGCGCTTCAGTTTTCCCCTGATTCGGCACCAGAGCCGGCTGATGACCCGGGACAGGCTGGTGCTTTTGGGCGATGCCGCCCGCAACATCCATCCGCTGGCCGGCCAGGGGCTGAACCTGGGGCTGATGGACGCCGCCGCCCTGGCCCAGGTGCTGGACGAATGCAAGGATGACAACGGTCTGCAACCGGCGCTGGCGCGCTACCAGCGCTGGCGACAGGGTGCAGGCGCCAGCATCACTGACGGTGTTCACATCATCAACGAGCTGACGGCCCCTTCAGCCGGCCGTGCGCTGGCCGGGCTGGGGTTTTCGCTGGCTGCGCGCATGTGGCCAGTGCGCCAGCTGTTTGTCGAGCAGGCCTGCGCCATTGATCGCGACTGCCCAAAGATTGCGCGCCGCGCCGGGCAATGAAACGCCCTGCACCGCTCAACGCCGGGCTGCTCGTTCTGGCCGGCGCCATCATGCTCAGCTTTGCCGGCATCTTTGCCCGCCTCAGCGACATGCCGCCCACCGCCTCGGGTTTTTATCGCATGGCCTTTGGCGCGCTGGCGTTTGCCGGCCTGCTGCTGGCGCGTCCGGAAACACGGGCCGGGTGGCGCGACAACTGGACCGGCTCCGCCCTCATCGGCCTGTTCTTTGCCGCCGACATCTGGATCTGGCACCGGTCCATTGAATACATCGGCCCGGGCCTGGCCACGCTGCTGGCCAATTTCCAGGTGTTTTTGCTCACTCTCATTGGCGTGCTGTGGATGCGCGAACGAGTCGGCTGGCGATTTGCGCTGGGCCTGGCGCTGGCCATGAGCGGGCTGTGGCTGCTGTTCGGAAGCGACTGGCACAATCTGCCGCCCGATTACAGAACCGGCATCGGCCTGGGGCTGCTGGCGGCCCTGGCCTATGCACTGTATTTGCTCAGTCTGCGCGGCTTCCAGATCAGGCATTCACACATCCGTCCCGAAGCGCGCCTGCTGCAGTCCACCTTTTTCTGCGCCGTGCTGCTGGGTGGTGCCAATCTGGCCGAAGGCAACAGCTTTGCCATTCCCGGCGCCATGTCGCTGCTGTGGCTGGCATTGCTGGGTCTGGTCTGCCAGATGCTGGGCTGGCTGGTGGTCACGCGCGGCATGCCGGTGCTGGCGGCGGCAGTGATCGGCCTGCTGTTGCTGCTACAGCCGGCGTCGGCGATGCTGTGGGATTTTCTGATTTTCGGGCTGCGCCTGAACGTTCTGCAGCTGGGCGGACTGGCGCTGGCACTGGCGGGCATCTATCTGGGACTGCGCACCACCGGAAGAAAAACCCGGGCTGAAGAACCTACAGCTGCCAGTTGACCGGCTCGACCCCGTTGTCTTCCAGCCACCGGTTGGCGCGCGAAAAATGCCGGCAGCCAAAAAACCCCCGATGAGCCGACAGCGGAGAGGGATGCGGCGCCTCCAGCACCAGATGGCGCTCGCCGTCCACAAGCGCCGCCTTTCTGCGGGCATGGCTGCCCCACAGCATGAACACCACGCGCTGGCAGCGTTCATTGACCGCCCGCAGCGCGGTATCGGTCAAGCGTTCCCAGCCCCGTTCGCGGTGTGAAGCCGGCTGCCCGCGCTCCACGGTCAGCACCGTGTTGAGCAGCAAAACGCCCTGCTCTGCCCACGCCTGCAAATGCCCGTGGGCCGGCGGCGACAGGCCCAGGTCCGACTCAAGCTCCTTGAAAATGTTGCGCAATGACGGCGGCGTTTGCACGCCCTCGCCCACCGAAAAGCACAGGCCGTGCGCCTGGCCGGGGCCGTGATACGGGTCCTGGCCGAGAATGACCACCCTGACGCGGGACAGCGGCGTGGAATCAAACGCGCTGAAAATCTGCCGGCCCGGCGGATAAATAACCGCGCCCTGGCGGCTGCGCTCAATCAGAAAGGCACGCAGCTGCTGCATGTAGTCCTGCTCAAACTCCTCGCCCAGGGCTGCCAGCCATTCGGAGTGGAGTTTGATTTTTCGTTTCTCGGCCATCATGTATTCACCGGTTGCAGGCTGACCCGGCTGCATTTGTCATGCCTGCGGCCAGCGGCAAAAGTTATCATTGTCGCGCCGTCCACATCATCAATCAAATGGAGTAATTGCATGACCATCAAGACCGACGCGGTCATAGTCGGAGCCGGCCCGGTGGGTATCTTTCAGGTATTCGAACTGGGCCTTCTGGGTCTCAAGGCCGAACTGATCGACAGTCTGCCCCAGGTGGGCGGGCAGTGCGCCGAGCTGTATCCGGAAAAACCCATCTACGACATTCCTGCCTGGCCGGTGATCTCGGGCCAGCAGCTGACCGACAAACTGATGGAGCAGATCGAACCCTTCAACGCCGGCATTCACCTCAAGCAGCGGGTTGAAAAATTCGAGAAAAAAGAGGATGGCCGGTTTCATGTGGTAACCAGCAAGGGCACGGAATTCGACGCCGGCGCCGTTATCATTGCTGCCGGCCTGGGCGCATTCCAGCCGCGCCGCCTGCGCGCCAGGGGCGTGGACCAGGTCGATGAAAGCCGGGTGCACTACCGCGTTCTGCGCCGCGAG
>DATGSU010000065.1:0-8889 GCA_035302305.1 Wenzhouxiangella sp.
GCGTCTTCGGGCAGGCCCATATAGCGTTCGGTGTAGTGGGTGTCGTACAGCGTCCAGTCGGTGACCGGTGCCACGGACACGCCGGCGGCAAATTCCCCCGGCTGCTGTGCCAGCGCCATCAGCGTCAGATAGCCGCCATAGCTCCAGCCAAAAATTCCGATCCGTTCGGGGTCGACATAGTCGCGGGCGCGCAGCCAGTCCACGCCGGCCATCTGGTCGTCAATCTCTATGCGGCCCAGGCGCTGGTAGGCGGCATCCTGAAACGCCTTGCCGTGTCTTTCTATGCCGCGGTTGTCGAGTGAAAACACGATATAGCCCCGGCGCGCCATGTACTGGTCGATGAGCTGGCGGCGCGTCCACTGGTTGACGGCCATTTGCAGGGTGGGACCGCCGTAGGCATGAACGAAAACCGGGTACTTGCGTTCGGGGTCGAAATCGGGCGGCACCATCATTCGGTATTGCAGCCTGTGGCCCTGCGGGGCTACCAGCGAGCCAAAGCGGGTCTGCCCGTGGCGGGAGCGGTAGGCGCTGTAGGGGTGGTTTTCATCCAGGCGGTTTTCCACCAGCCAGGCCAGGCGTTCGCCGCTGCTGTCGTGCACTGAAAGCTGCGGCGGCTGGTCGCTGCTGGAGTAGGTTTTGACAAATACGCGCGCCCGGTTGTCCATGCTGATTTCATGCCAGCCGGGGCGGCGGGTGATGCGGCTGACTTCCTCTGGCGAGCGGGTCATGAGGGTTTGTCTGTATAGCTGCCTTTCGGCCGGGCCGGCTTCGGAGGCGGTGAAATACACCATGCCCAGCTCTTCATCAACGCCGGTCAGCGCGTCCACCTGCCAGTCGCCGGCGGTCAGCCGGCGAATGACTTCGCCGTCCAGGTTGTACAGGTACAGATGGCGCCAGCCGTCGCGCTCGGAAGACCAGATGAAGGCCGGAATGTCGTGCAGGAAGTGCAGGTCGTCGTGCAGGTTGACCCAGGTGTCGCTGGCTTCGGTCAGCACGGTGCGGGCTTTGCCGCTGTTGCGGTCGGCAAAAACCAGCTCAAGGGTTTTCTGGTCGCGGCTCTGGCGCTGGAATGACAGCTGGCTGCTGTCGGGCAGCCAGGCAACGCGCGGAATGTAGATGTCGCTTTCATCGCCCAGGTCAACCCAGGTGGTTTTGCCGCTTTCCAGCGCCACAATGCCCAGCCTGTACTTGACGTTGGCGGTGCCGACATAGGGGTAGCGCTGTTCAACAATGGTGATTTCGTCGGCTTCGACTTCGTGACGCTGCGCCAGCTCAACGTCGGCTTCATCAATCTGTAAAAAGGCCAGATGGCGGCTGTCGGGCGACCACCAGAAGCCTCTGTCGCGACCCATTTCCTCCTGGGCAATGAATTCGGCGACGCCGTTGGCAACGGTGTCGGTGGCGCTGTCGGTCAGCGCGTTTTCCTCGCCGGTTTCGGTGTTGACCACCCACAGGTTCCCGCCGCGAACAAAGGCGACGTGCTGTCCGTCGGGCGCCACCCGGGGGTCGGCATCAAATTCAGGCGAATCGGTGAGCTGCCGGATCTCCCGGCTTTCGGCTGTCAGGTCAAGCAGGAACAGGTTGCCGCCGACCGGGAACAGCACAAACCGGCCGTCGCCCGACCACCTGTAGCGAACAATGCCGCGCAGGTCGGCAATGCGTTCGCGCTCGCGGCGGGCCTTTTCGTCATCGGACAGCTCAATGTCCCCCGGGGCAATTTCATCGGCGGCCGCCAGGCGGCGCAGTTTCTCATCGGCGATGTGGTATTCCCACAGGTCGAGCAGGCCGGCGTCATCCTCGCGGGCTTGCAGAAAGGTGACCCGGTCACCGGCGGGCGACAGTTCGGCCTGGCGCAGGGTCGGGCCGGCAAGGTCCGGGCCTGAAAATATGCGCTCAAGCGTCAGTTCGGGTGGGCTGGACGCATGCGAGCAGGACGCATGGGCGAAAAAAGAGATAAAAAGCACAATCAATGCGGTTCGTATTGCCATGTTGACAGCGAGCTTGAAGAGGGACTGGAGCCGGCCTATTGTCGGATGTGTCGGGAGTCAAGGCAAATCGGGTTTTAAAACATGACTTGCAAAGACCTTTTCCGTCCGCTTTGAGGTTAGAATCCGCAACAAACTAAAACTTTCCGGATTTTGGACATGCACAACGAATTTCCTGCCTCGGCCGAAGAACTGGTTTACGACCAGGGCGTGCGCGAGCGCACCGATCATCTGTACGGGCCCGTAAGCAAGGTTGTTCCAAAAGCCGAGTGGCCGCTGTATGCGCCTGTCATTGACGGCATCAACAGGCTCAAGAAAGAGCGCAACGCGGTGATTCTGGCCCACAATTACATGACGCCGGAAATATTCAACTGCGTTGGCGACATCACGGGCGATTCACTCAGGCTGGCCCAGGTTGCAGCCACCGTTGACCAGCCCGTCATTGTTCAGGCCGGCGTTCACTTCATGGCCGAGACCGCCAAGATTCTGTCGCCCGAAAAAACCGTGCTTATTCCGGATCTTGAGGCCGGCTGTTCGCTGGCGGCATCAATTACCGGCGAGGACGTGCGCCGCATCAGGGCCGCCTATCCCGACTACCCCATTGTTACCTACGTCAATACCTCGGCCGAGGTCAAGGCCGAGTCGGATATCTGCTGCACGTCATCCAACGCCGTGGCCGTGGTTGAGGCGGCAGCCCGTCAGTGGGGCACCGACACCGTCATCATGATTCCCGACGAGTATCTGGCCAAGAACGTGGCCAGCCAGACCAAGGTGCGCATTCTGACCTGGCAGGGCGCCTGCGAGGTGCACGACAAGTTCACCCGCGAGGAAATCGAGCAGCTGCGCATCGAACACCCCGATGCCACCATCATTACCCATCCCGAGTGCACCCCGGATGTGCTCAGCGCCGCCGACTTTGCCGGCTCCACGGGCGCCATGGCCAATTATGTGGCCGAGCACAAGCCGGCCAAGGTCATTCTGATTACCGAATGCTCCATGAGCGACAACGTGGCGGTGGCCAACCCGCAAACCGAATTCGTGCGGCCCTGCAACCTGTGTCCCTACATGAAGCGGATTTCGCTGAACAACATTTACCTTTCACTGCTGGAAATGCGTTTTGAGGTTGAGGTCTCCGACAGCGTGGTCGAGCGCGCTCGCGCCAGCCTGCAGGCCATGCTCGACCTGCCGCCTGCCGACAAGCCGCCGGCGTTTGACACCAGTCGTCCGCTGCAGCCGGCTGTGTACGTCACCATTTGACCGACAATGCCGGGCTGCTGCCCGGGCCTTGCTGCGAAAAGGAATTTTGGAGCGATAAATGGTCACTGACAAGCCGGCTTTTTTGCCCCAGCTTGAAGAGGCGGTGATGCGAGCCCTGGCCGAGGATCTGGGCGCACGTGGCGACATCACCAGTCGGGCCACGGTTCCGGCGAGCGCACAGGCGTCTTTCAGCATTGTTGCCCGCGAGCAGGGTGTTTTGGCCGGGCGCGCGTGTGCGCAGCTGACCTTTGCCCGCGTTGACCGGAACATAGAACAACGCTGGCATCTGGACGATGGCCAGGCTCTTGAGCCCGGCACTGTGGTCGCCGACATCAGCGGCCCGGCGGTGGGCATTTTAACCGCCGAGCGCACCGCGCTGAATTTTCTTGGCCGGCTCAGCGGCATTGCAACGCTGACGAGCCGCTTTGTGGCCGCCGCCGGCGGCAGCGGGGTGGCCGTGGCACATACCCGCAAGACTTCGCCCGGCCTGCGGGCAGCGGAGATCGAGGCGGTGGTCGCCGGCGGCGGAAAACGACACCGGGCCGGCCTGTCCGATGCCATTCTCATCAAGGACAACCATGTGGCCACTGCAGGCGGTATCGGGCCGGCGCTTGAACGCGCGCGCGCCTTTGCCGGACACATGGTCCGAATATCGGTTGAGGTCGACAACCTGGATCAGCTGGGCGAGGCGCTGTCAGCCGGCGCCGACTGCGTCCTGCTCGACAACTTCAGCCTTGAGCACATGAAGCAGGCGGTGCAGCTGGCCGAAGGCCACCGGGTAACGCTTGAAGTGTCGGGCAACGTGAAACTGGAGCGCGTTGGTGACATTGCAGCCACCGGCGTGGACGTCATCTCCGTTGGCGCACTGACGCATTCGGCCCCCTGTCTGGACATTGGGCTGGATGTCGCCGGCTGAGCCGGGACAATTTCGAGCGGTCAGTTCCAGCGGTCGGCGCGCGCTGTGTCCCACGCGCGCTGAAGGTGTTCGATACCGCGTCCTTCAAGCAGCTGGCCCGGTTCAAGAAAATTGTAAAGTTCGGCAAAGCTCTTGACGCGCTGTTCCCAGGTGCGCCGGTAAATATGCTCGGGTCGCACGTCTGCCGGATTCTTAAGCCCCATGGCGGCCAGCATTTCAAGCAGGTTTTCAATGGTCTTCTGGTGAAAGCGCTGCACGCGCGGGATCTTGTCTTCAACCACCAGCCCGCGCACCAGCGCCGGGTTCTGGGTGGTGATTCCGGTGGGGCACTTGTTCGAGTTGCACTGCAGGGCCTGAATGCAGCCCAGAGCAAACATCATGCCGCGCGCGCTGTTGCAGCCATCGGCGCCCAGCGCCAGCGAGCGAATCATGTGAAAGGCGGTCAGGATCTTGCCGCTGCAGATAATGCGAATGTGCTCGCGCAGGTTGGTGCCGGTCAGAACGTCGTGCACCAGAACAATGGCATCGCGCCTGGGCATGCCAAGCGTATTGGAAAACTCCAGCGGCGCTGCGCCGGTGCCGCCTTCGCCGCCGTCGACGGTAATGAAATCGGGCTGCATGCCGGTTTCGAGAATGGCGCGGCAGAAAGCCATGAATTCACCGATATGGCCAATGCAAAGCTTGATGCCAACAGGCTTGCCGCCTGACAGGTGACGCAGCTGTTCAATGAACTCAAGCAGTTCGACGGGCGTGGAAAACGCGCTGTGGCGGGCAGGGGAAATGCATGTCTTGCCCGGCTCGATTCCGCGCGCTTCGGCAATTTCATAGCTGACCTTGGGGCCTGGAAGAATGCCGCCTGCTCCCGGCTTGGCGCCCTGGGAAAGCTTGATTTCAATCATGCGGATGTTTTCATTGACGGCCATTTCGGCAAAGCGGTTGGGGTCAAAACTGCCGTCGGGCGTGCGGCAGCCAAAATAACCGGTGCCAATTTGCCATACAAGATCGCCCCCGTTGGCCAGGTGGTAGCGTGAAACGCCGCCTTCACCGGTGTTGTGAGCGAAGTTGCCCGCTTTGGCGCCGCCGTTGAGAGCCAAAATGGCGTTGGGAGACAGGGCGCCAAAGCTCATCGCCGAGATGTTCAAAAGTGATGAGGAATAGGGCTGGCTGCAGGTTTTTTCGCCGATGAGCAGCCGCGGCTCTTCTGTCAGCGGCGGCGCCGGGCTGATGCAGTGGGCGGCCCATTCATAGCCGCGCTTGTACACGTCGCGCTGGGTGCCGAAAGGCTGGGTTTCCAAATCGCCCTTGGCGCGCTGGTAGATAAGGGCACGGTATTCCCTTTCAACCGGGTAGGCATCCAGGTTGCTTTCAATCAGGTACTGCTGGATCTCGGGTCGAAAATGCTCGATCAGATAGCGCAGGTGGCCAATGACCGGGAAGTTTCTCAGCAGTGTGTGGCGGCTTTGTGTCGCATCGCGTATGCCAAGCAAAAGCAGCGGCACAAGAACGATCAGCGACCACCACAGGGGCGGCCACAGCAGCCCCAGCAGCAAAACCCATGCCAGGGCACCAAAGAGAATGATGAATGTATATTGCCTAGCCATGGCTTATAGCGTACTAAAAAACGGCCCGTGTTCGCAGGCGCAGATTATCCTGCGGTTTGCGCTATGCTGATTGGCCGGAAAAACTGACTGGAGCAGCAATGGCCAAGGCCGGTGATATCAAGCGCAACATGGTGGTTGAGCATGAAAATCAGGTTTACATCGTTCGCGATGTGTCGCGTTCGGCGCCCACTGCCCGCGGCGGAAACACCCTGTTTCGACTGCGGCTGCAAGCCATCCCCGGCGGTCAGCGGCGTGAGCTGACCCTGAAGGCCGACGAGTCGCTCAACGAGGCGGATCTGGTCAGGCGTCAGAGCGAGTTTTCGTATCGCGACGGCAACCAGATGGTGTTTATGGACAGCGAGAACTTCAGTCAGTATCTGCTTGATGCCGACGCGCTGGGCGACAGCATCCATTACATTACCGACGGCCTGGAAGGCCTGTATGTCATTATCATCGATGACCAGCCGGTGGCTGTTGAGCTGCCGCAGTCGGTGGTGCTTGAAGTTACCGAAACGGCGCCTGTGCTGAAAGGCGCGACTGCGACGCGGTCAAGCAAGCCCGCCACGCTTGAAACCGGCCTGGAAGCGCTGGTTCCCGACCACATCACGCCGGGCGAGAAAGTGAGAATCAACACCGAAACCGGAGAGTTCATGGGGCGGGCCTGAGGGGCAGGTTCTGTCGGCGCTCAGCTGAAGTGTTTTTCCAGCTGCCTGTGGATGGCGTCTTCCACGGCTGTCTGCATCAGGGCGAACGGCAGACCCAGCCGGGCGCGGACATGGATGCAATCCGGGTCAACATCGATTTCCCCGTTAACGCCGGGTCGCTCAAAGACGATGGTGTTTTCATCCCAGCCATAATCTATTCCGAAACGCGCCGCCAGGTCGGCGGCAAGGTTGTCGGCAACCTGTTGAGCCTGTTCCAGCGTCATGGAGTGCGGTTTGCGGATGTCAATACTCATGAAAACTCCAGCCTGTTCAGGTTGCGGGCGGCGCTGCGCACGCCCGGTTACAGCGCGCTTGGCGGTGGCATCAGTATGCTGGCCAAAACCATGCCCGTGGTCAATGCCACGGCGATGACCCCGGCCAGAATGGCAGTTTGCAGGCCGGTGACCACGTCCTGGTCAAGCAGCACGGCCAGGCTGCGCAACCCTATGCTGCCGGGAACCAGCAAAATGAGCCCCGGAACGTGAAGGATGGAGGATGGCCGCGCGGTCAGTTTTACAAACAGATTGCCCGCCAGGCCTATGGTCAGGCCGCCCATGAAGGCACCCATGACGCCGGCATTGATCCATTCTCCGAACTGGGCGCCGGCCCAGGCCAGCATGGTGACGCATAATATCCAGAAGGCGTCGCGGGCCGGTGCCTGAATCAGCAGCATCAGCCCAATGGCGGCGGCCAGAATTCCCGCTGTTGAAAGCCACAGCGGTGTTTTGACAGGCAAGACCAGCTCCACCGGGCCGACCACGGCCTGACCAGCCATTCCGCCAAGGACCAGCCCAAAGGCCAGCAGGGCAAAAATGGTGACCGTAAAAGCCAGCCGTGATGAGCCGGATACCACATGCCCGGTTGAGAGTTCGCGGGCCGCGGTCGTCAGATCCATGCCGGGCAAAAGAGGGATCATGGCGGCCAGTACTGCCGGCATCAGAGCGGTGCTGGTGTCAAAGCCGCACCACAGCGTGCCAATAAAAGTGGTGACGGCCGCCACCATGGGATTGATCAGCCGGGCGCGTTCCACCTGGCGGCCAAGCCACCAGACAACCAGGCCGGCGGTGAGCCCCAGCGGCATGGCCAGCAGCGCCTCCCGCCAGCCACCGCCCAGCATGGGCGTTACCCCGCCGGCAATCAGGACATAGGCTACAAGCTGCAGCCACGGGCCATAAACCGGCGGCGCCGCATCGATTTCCAACACCCTTCTGTCTGCTGCGTCAGGATCAAGGCGCCCTGCGGCCAGGTCATCCATGACCTGTGACAGCTCGGTCAGCTTGTACAGATTGGTGGACCCGGGTTCGGCGCGCGCCAGAAATGTCTGCTGATTTTCGCCATCGCCCAGCGATGCAAACAGGGAGGAGGGCGTGGAAAAAAATTCTGCCGTCAGCCCAAGCCGGCCAGCCATGATTTGCATGGCGGCTTCCAGGCGGTGGGCGGGCGAGCCCACGTTGAGCAGTGCCCGGCCAAGGTTTAGAACCAGTCGTGCGTAACGATCGCTGGTGTAGGGCTGCTCAGGCTCCAGCGGCTTGTCCGGCAAACTCACTTGATGGCGCTCATAAAAGGCTTTTGGGTAGCAGAGTTTCGCATAATTGCACTCTGGGCGCGATGATTTTGGCTGCTGTTGCGTGCCAGGCCCGCTCAGTCGTCCAGGCTTGGTGGCCGGCGGTTGCGCTTGATCTCCCTGCGCCGCTGCTTTTTCTTTTTCCAGCGCATTCGTGAAGCGCGGCTGGGGCGGGTGGCCACTCTTTTTTTGGGCCTTTTCCGGGCTTGCCCGATCAGTGCTGACAGGCGCTGGCGGGCTTCTTCACGATTGCGGTGCTGGCTGCGATGAGACTTGGCTTCAATGACTATGACGCCCTCTGAGGTGGCTCGCTGTCCGGCCAGCCCGAGCAGGCGTCTTTTGACGGCGGCCTGCAAAAATCGGGAAGCGTGAACGTCGTAGCGGAGCTGGACGCCGGTGGCGCTGCGGTTGACGTGCTGGCCGCCAGGGCCGCTGGACAGTATGAAATTCTCCTCCAGCTCGTTTTCGGGAGGGAGGTTTTTCAGGTTGCGCATGTTCAATACGGAGTGAAATAAGTCGATTTGTTTATGGTCTCATCATGCATGACAGCAAACGCCGTGTTGCATCTTGCTGCGGTTTGCGTCATATTTTGTGCTAAAACCTGGAGCAAAATATGAGTATCACCATGAAACGTGTTGCCATTCCCGTTCTGGCTCTTGGACTTCTTGCCGCGTGCGCTTCCAAGCCGCCGGTGCCCGAGGATCAGCTTGCTGTGGCTCGCAATGCCATCGACTACGCCGTTGACATGGGTGCGCGTGACAGCGCTCCGCGGGAGCTTGAACAGGCCCGCAAGCATTTGGCCGAGGCCGAGAGAGCCGTTGAGCAGGGAGAGAATGAAATCGCCCGTCAGCTGGCTTTGGAA
>DATGSU010000066.1:0-4014 GCA_035302305.1 Wenzhouxiangella sp.
GAAGGCCTCCAAGAAGAAGGCTTCCAAGAAGAAGGCCTCCAAGAAGAAGGCCTCCAAGAAGAAGGCCTCCAAGAAGAAGGCCTCCAAGAAGAAGGCTTCCAAGAAGAAGGCTTCCAAGAAGAAGGCTTCCAAGAAGAAGGCCTCCAAGAAGAAGGCCTCCAAGAAGAAGGCCTCCAAGAAGAAGGCTTCCAAGAAGAAGGCTTCCAAGAAGAAGGCTTCCAAGAAGAAGGCTTCGACCAAAGTCGAGGCTGACGGCGATCTGGCCAATATTCTGTCCATCCTTGACCAGCTGCGTGAAGCCGTTACCGAGATGGCATCCAATCAGATCAGGCAGCGGCGCGAAATGATGGAAGAGTTCCAGAAAGCCGTACGCGGCATCTTCAAGAACTGAGGTGATTGCGTTGACGCCCGTCATGCGCAATCATGCATCTTGAGCCGTCGCCCGGATGAAGAGGTGGGCTCCGCCTCTTCATCCAGCTCATCCCCTGGTCGACACGACCGCCTTATCGACGCCTTTCTTGATGCCATGTGGGCCGAGCGCGGCATTGCGGCCGCCACGGCGGAGGCCTATCGCAGCGACCTGGCCGGTTTTTTTGAGGCAGTAGGACAGCCGGTTGACAGGATAGACCGCATCGCGGTGCTTGATTATCTTGCGCGGCAGATGCGCTCCGACCTGGTGGTCAACAGCGTCGTTCGACAGCTGTCCACGCTGCGCCAGTTTTTCGGCTGGGCCCACCGCGAGCGCATCGCAAAGAGCAACCCCATGGTCGATCTTGAAGGCCCCCGGCGCATGCGCTCACTGCCCGCCAGCCTCAGCGCACAGCAGGTTGAAGCGCTGCTGGCCGCTCCAAACAGCGACAGCTGGATAGACGTGCGCGATCGCGCCATGCTTGAAACCCTGTATGCCACCGGCATCAGGGTGTCGGAACTCACCGGGCTGGAAAGAGCGGGCGTCAACCTTCGCCAGGGCATCGTGCGGGTGGTTGGCAAGGGCGACCGCGAGCGCCTGGTGCCGCTGGGTGAGGCGGCCATAGCAGCCATGGAAAAATGGCTGTGCATCCGGCCGCAGCGCAAGCCGCAGGGCGAATGGCTGTTTCTGTCCCGATCGGGCCGTCAGCTCTCGCGCCAGGCCGTCTGGAACCGGCTGAAGCTTTTGGCCGCCAGGGCAGGCATCGATGAGCCCGTTCATCCGCACCGCCTGCGGCATTCATTCGCCACCCATCTGCTCGACAACGGCGCCAACCTGCGCGTGGTGCAAATGCTGTTGGGGCATTCCGACCTGTCCACCACCCAGATCTACACCCAGGTTTCGCGCGCGCGGCTCAAGTCAATTCATAGCCGGCACCATCCGCGCGGCTAGCGCTGCCACGGAAATGAAACTTGGTGGTGCACAAACGATCAAACACAGGCGGATGGCTGCAGTCGGCTATCATTCGTGTGTTGTGGCGCCCGATTTGCAAGAGCGCCGAAAATCATCCATGCAGGAGTGCCTGATGAGGACTTTTATATCAACCGTTGTGGTCAGCCTGGCCGGGCTGGTTATTGCCAGCGCGGCCGTTGCCGACCAGGACGCCATCACCAAGCGGGTCAGCGGCCTGGTGCCCGAAATCGAAACCCTGAACATTGCCGAAACCCCGCTGCCGGGGGTGATGGAAGTTCAGGTCAACGGCGAAATCATCTACATGAGCGAAGACGGCCGCTATCTGATGCAGGGCCGCCTGGTTGACATGAACACCCAGACCGACCTGACCGATGCCGCCAAAAGCGTGCTGCGCCGCGAGGCCGTCAGCCAGCTGGATGATGACGAAATGGTGATTTTCGGCAACGGCAGCGCCGACTACGAGCTTATGGTGTTTACCGATGTTGACTGCGGCTACTGCCGCCGGCTTCACCAGCAAATCGAAGAGTACACCGAGGCCGGAATCCGGGTGAAGTACATGGCCTTTCCGCGCGCCGGCGTTGGTTCGGAAACCTACGACAAGATGGTTTCCATCTGGTGCGCCGACGACCCCCAGCGCGCCATGACCATTGCCAAGTCGGGGCAGCAGCCTGCGCCGGCACGCTGCGACAACCCGGTCGAGGAGCAGTACCGGCTGGGCAAGCAGCTGGGCGTGACCGGCACGCCGTCCCTTATTACACCCAATGGCGAAATGATTCCCGGCTACGTGCCCCCGCAGCAGCTTAGAGAAAGGCTGGACAGACTGGCCCAGGCCCGGTCGTCAGGAGGCTGAGCCGCTGTTGACAGCCCGCACGGCCTGCCGGTTTCGCCGGGCCGTGGAATTATAATAAGCACCCGTTTCAGCGCCAGGATTCAAACACGCCATGATTTTTTTGCGGGGCAGGGAATCGCTGCCTGAACACCAACTCCTACAGCTGCGCCGCCGGCTCAAGGATGTCATCGGGCCGGACTTGACCCTGTCGGCTCGCAGGTTCTATTTCATCCACCCGGAAAACGGCCACGACCAGGCCGACAGGCAGCGCCTGCTGACCCTGCTCCAGGCCGACATCTGCCCGGCAGGAATTCTTGAAAAAGGCCTGATTGTGGCCCCGCGCCCCGGCGTTGCAACGCCCTGGGCCAGCAATGCCGCCGGCTTTCTGGCCCGCCACGGCCTGGGCGGTTTCGCCCGCCTGGAACAGGCCGTCATCTACAGCTTTCAGGGCATGGCGGCCAACGATTTGCCGCCGCAGGTTCGGGCACTGCTTCACGACCGCATGTCCGAAGTTGTCGTTGACAGTCCCGAACAGCTGCAGGCGTGGTTTGCGCCGCGCCAGCCCAAACCGCTTGAAGTGGTGCAGCTGGGCGATGATGCCGCCAGCAGTCTTGAAAAATACAGCAAGGCCAATCAGCTGGGGCTCAGCAGCGACGAAATCGAATGGCTGGCCGAATCGTGGGGAGGCAAGGGGAAAACCCCCAGCGACGCCGAACTGATGATGTTCGCGCAGGCCAACTCCGAGCACTGCCGGCACAAGATATTCAACGCGCGCTGGAGGCTGGACGGCCAGGATTTGCCCGATTCACTGTTCGGGCTGATTCGCAAGACGCATGCCGCCGCGCCCGAAGGCACGCTGGTGGCCTATGACGACAACGCCGCCGTCATGGAAGGTTTTGATATCCGGCTCGACGTCACCACGGCCGAAAGCCCGGCCTACGCTCACCAGCCGGCGCGCGGCCATATTCAGATCAAGGTGGAAACGCACAACCACCCGACCGCCATTGCGCCGCGCCCCGGTGCGGCCACCGGTGCCGGGGGCGAAATTCGCGATGAGGCCGCCACCGGCCGCGGCGCCCGCCCCATTGCCGGCCTGTGCGGGTTTACCGTGTCCGACCTGCGCATTCCCGACTGGGTCCAGCCCTGGGAAAACGCGCCGCCCGAGCCCGGCAACATGGCCTCGGCGCTCAACATCATGCTTGAAGGCCCGCCGGGCGCGGCCGGCTACAACAACCAGTTTGGCCGCCCAACCCTGCTGGGTTATTTCCGCACCTTCAGCGGCACTGTCAACGACAGGCTGTGGGGCTACCACAAGCCCATCATGATTGCCGGCGGCAGCGGTCTCATTACCGAACAGCAGATTCACAAAAAACCCCTTGAGCCCGGCGATCGCATCATCGTGCTGGGCGGGCCGGCCATTCTGATTGGCCTGGGCGGGGGTGCGGCCTCTTCGGTGACCTCGGGCCTGTCCGACAGCGGGCTGGATTTTTCATCGGTGCAGCGCGGCAATCCCGAAATTCAGCGCCGCGCTCAGGAAGTCATCGACCGCTGCTGGATGCAGGGCGACAAAAACCCCATCAAATCCATCCACGACGTGGGCGCCGGCGGCCTGTCCAACGCCCTGCCGGAGCTGCTTCACGACGGCGGCGTGGGCGGGCGGCTAGAGCTGCGCGAAATTCCAACGCTCGACCCCTCGCTCTCGCCGGTCGAGCTGTGGTGCAACGAAGCCCAGGAACGCTATGTTCTGGCCGTGGCGCCGCATGATCTCGACCGCTTTGCCGAGCTGTGCCGGCGCGAGCGCTGC
>DATGSU010000067.1:0-3467 GCA_035302305.1 Wenzhouxiangella sp.
GGACCACCCAGCAAGCCAATGCCCATGCCGTTGAGCGATGCCCAGGCCGTTACCAGCACCAGTGCAAACAAGGTTCGGCCGCGCAGCCAGGGCCAGCTGAACACCGGATAATTTCGATAGCGCAGCAGCCGCGCGCTGCCGCCCACCACCACGCCGGCCGGCAGCGGTTCGTTCAACCTGTAGTCCGATAAATGCCCCGGAGACTTCATCGCTTTTCGCCGATGGTTTCATGCCCCGCCTGATGCAGGGAAAGCGCCGTGACGCGGCCCTGCCCGTCGCGCCTGAACCGGATCACGATATCCCAGGCCGGGGCTTCAAATACATCCTCGCCGGCTGCGTCCAGCTCGAACCAGCCCTGACCGGTGGCGCGAGCCTCAAGCTGACCGGATGATGTTCTGACGGTCAAATCGAACTGCGGCGCCAGCGCATAGGTGCCTTCATAATCGGCCAGCGTGTCTTCGTCCAGCTCGACGGGCCCTGAAGCCTTGTCAGAGTCCACGCGGCTGGCCTGCTGCACGTCACCGCCCTGGCGCCAGGTAAACGACCAGCGGCCTTCGGCCCGCTCCACCGGACGCAGCAGGGCGTTGAACTGCAGCGGATAGAAATCGCCGCGACTGTCGTGGCCCATCCTGAAGCGCGGCTGACCGGTGGCCTGAATATACAAATCGTCATTTTCATGCGTCAGCTCCATGGCCAGACCGCCCGACAGCCGGTATTCTCCGGCCAGGGCATCCAGCAGCGCCCGGTCGGCGCTCACTCGGCGGCGTGGTTCAGGCAGCGGCACAGAGCCATCCAGCAAATGCATGCCCAGCTCACCCAGACCGCCGGTGTCGGTCAGCGCGGTGTCCGCCAGCACCACCACGCCGCGTTTGCTTGCGGGCTGAAAGGCCACCAGGGATGAAAAACCGCCGGTGCCGCCCTCGTGCCACAGCGTGCGGCCCTCGCCCTCGCCGCGAATGAACCAGCCCATGCCTTCGGCCAGCGGCTCGGCGACTTCGACATTTTCGTGCGTCAGCGCAATGGCGCGGCCAATCAGGGTGTCGGTGTCCGGATCAATCTGGGCCTGCACCCAGGCCACCATGTCGCTGAGGGTGGCGCGCACGCCGCCCACGCCCGCCATGCCGGAGGGAAAATTCCAGGCGGGCACCGCCTGCCCGCCCGGCCAGTGCCCGGCCGCCGCCTCAACCTCTTCGGGCCGATGGGTGATGTAGGCGTTTTCCATGCCCAGCGGGGCAAACAGATCTTGATTCAGCAGCGTTTCAAATTCCGTTCCGGTTCCGGTTCTGTTTTCCAGCCCCTGCGACAGCAGCATGAAAGCAAAATTGGAATAGCCCGGCCGCTCACCCGGCGGGCCATCCAGCTCCACGCGCCCAAGGGCTTCAATGACTTCCTGCGGCTTCATGTCGGCATACGGGTCCATGGGGTTGGCTGGGTCCACGCCCGGCGGCAAAGGCGGCAGGCCCGAGCTGTGGGTCACCACATGCCTCAATAAAATGGGCTGCCCCTGCCATTCGGGCACCCTTGCGCCATCGGGCAAAAAAACCGCCAGGGGATCATCCAGCGATGCCTCGCCCTCGTCAATCAACGCCGCCAGCAGCGTGGTCGTCATGGTTTTTGTCACCGAGCCGATCTCGAAGGCCGCTGAGGGGCCAATGCGCGACTCATTGCCGGCGTCTGCGCATACAAACGCCTGCTCTATATCGACGTCGTCAACGCCTTTGTCAATAATTGCCACCGCCAGGCAGGCGCCACTGCGGTCGCTCTCCACAGCCTGCCTGACCGTATCGGCCAGCGAGGCATCACCGCCGGCTGCGGCCGGCTGAGTCCACAAAACCGGACACAGCGCTGCCAGCATCAACGCTGCGGCGACCATCTTTTGATGAAACCGGGTGCGTGTATTTATGGTCTTATTGGTCATTGTCATTCACCTTTTTGAGTTTGCGCGCGACATTTTTTGGCCGCCCTCGTGTCAGCCATAGCTGCACACAGCCCGGCAATTGCCCTGACAATGATGAATGTCACCACTGTATCCATTTCGAAAACCGGTGGCATGCTGTGTTTCAAATCCAATCCATATCGCAGCCTGCATCATGGCTGCCTGGTCAACAAATCGGGCGGACATGCGATCAATGTCGCAACCAGCCCGACAAACAGGCAAAATCCGCGATAAGCACCCCATCAATAACGGCATGCTTTTTCACTGCGCCCCGGAGGCCTCATGAGCACACCATTTCCCCGTCGTTTTTTCATTTGCGTTCTGTGCGTTGCCGCTGTGCTGATACTGGCCGGCTGCAGCGAACCGTCGTCAACGGGCGACAAGCAGCGTCAAACGCAATCATCTTCCGCAATCGACCGAGATCAGGGTCTTGACCGGAGCCGCAATCAAAGCCGGGAAGTCCACCAGGAGGTCAATATTTCCTACCCCGGGCTGGACGAATCCGAAGCCGGGCTGCAGGCCATTCTGGAGGCCAACAGCGAACGCGCCAGGCAGGAATTCACAAGCGCCCTTCCCGACCCCGATGAATTTCCCGAGCTGGCCGAGCGCCGCTACGAGCTGCGCCTCGACTATCAGCTGGCCGGCCGCAGCCAGGGCTTCACCAGCGTGCGTCTGCAGGGTTTCATGGACACCGGGGGCGCACATCCTGTCCCCATAGAGGGCGGTTTTGTCTACAGCGCAAGCCGCGGCGAAATCGTTGAAATTACAGATCTGTTTGACGATCCGCAGGCCGCGCTGATGGCGCTGTCGGCCTATTCCCGCGACCAGCTTGCCGACACCCTGTCGGAACACGCGCCCGGCGACGATGAAGCCTCGGCCGAGGCGCAGGCGGAATGGCGGGAGAACATGACGCAAATGCTGGATGACGGACTTGAGCCGGTCGCGGAGAATTTTGCCGAGTTCAACATTGCGGCCGAAGACGACGGCCCGGCCACCAGTCTGGAGCTCATCTTCCCGCCCTACCAGGTGGCTCCGTATGTGTACGGTACGCAGACCGTCGAGGTGCCGGCGGCTGTTTTCAGCGAATGGCTCAAGCCCGAATGGCAACCGGCCTTTGCCAACTGAGGCTGGTTATACGGGCTGCCGGGCGCCCGCATGGCCGGCGTGACAAAGCCACGCCGGCCTGAATCAGTCAGTCGTTGTCTTTCGGCCCCTTGAAGCTGCGCGGGCGCAGCACGTCCGGCTTGAGAAAGTCCTTTTCGCCGACGTTGTCGTGATCGCCCAGAAGCTTTCCATCCACCTCGGTGCCGTACAGCGTGTGCTTGTGGAAGGTGTCCAGGTATTTTTCACGGGTTTCCTTTACATCGCCGGTGTAGCGCGGGTCCTGCGGACGCTCGTGGCCGTTGATATAGCGCGCTACGTCCCAGGCCTGCTGGTCGGTGAGCGTTCCGGGGCTGCCCAGCGGCATGTTGTTCTGCACAAATGCCGCCAGTGAATGAACGCGCACAATGCCCGCACCCCAGTTGTACGA
>DATGSU010000068.1:0-3405 GCA_035302305.1 Wenzhouxiangella sp.
AATATCGGCTTGTCTTCGGGCAGCGCCGGCCAGGCGTGTGCCGGCAGTTTCTCGTCCGGCAGGTTTTTGCGGGTGGCCCTGTCGACCAGCGCGGATGTCCGGTAGGTTCCGCCCGGCCCGTCCCACCAGCGCACCCGGGCCCGGTGGCGCACCGTGCCCTGGGCATCCCTGAAGCTCTCGCCGTTGGGCAGGGGCACTTCTATGCCCTTGGCCACGGTTTCAACCGCCTTGAACACGCTCGGCCCGGGGCTGTCCTTTTCTTCCCGGCTGGCCGGTTCGCGACTGGCGGCCGGATATCTGTCTTCGAGCAGTCGGCCCTGTTCGTCGACATGGCCGTTGGCCTTCAGCCAGTTCATGTAGCGCGGGTGCCAGCAGGCGTGCACCACCCGCAGGCCGGGCAGGTCCAGCCACAGCGGCAGGGTCTTGAACCAGCGGATGATGCCAGCATGGGTTGCCGAATCCTCGCCGACCTCGGCAAGAAACGCGCCGTGCTGTGTTCTGTTTTTTTCTCCCAGGCGGCCGGTCCTCGGGCGCAGGTAGTCGCCGGGTCGGTCGGGGTCGGGGGTGTGCCAGCAGATGGCGTTGAGCTCGTGGTTGCCCATGACAGCCAGCGCCGCGCCGGCGTCTATCATGGGGCGGGCCAGCTCCAGTGTTTTGAGCTGCTGCGGGCCGCGATCGATGAAATCGCCCACAAAGATCACCCGGCGGGAATCGTGCCGGTAGCACTGTCCGTCGTGACGGTAGCCCATTTTCTTGAGCAGGGCTTCCAGCATGTCGCCCTGGCCGTGAATGTCGCCAATGATGTCGTAGCCCACCTTGCCTCCTTGCTGCCTGGTTTGTTTTCAACGGCCCTTGCCGCTGCGAACTGAACTCTAGCATTGCCGCGTGACGAGGCATGTCGCAAGGCGCCGAGCCGGCATGGCGTCTGATCGGGCCAGGATTTTATTGGCTGCTATGATGCGCTGATTCGTTCCTGTCTCATCCGAAGGTCTGTGCCATGGTTTCCAGAACTGAACGCGGACGCATGCTGCTGGTTTTGCTGACGGCGATTTTCATGTCGTTGATTGCGGTCAGCATTGTCAATGTGGCCGTGCCCTCGATTCAGGATGGTCTCAACGCCTCGGATTCGGATATCCAGTGGATTCTGTCGGGCTATGCGCTGTCTTTTGGCGTGGTGCTGGTGGCGGCCGGGCGGGCCGGGGATATTTTCGGGCGCGGCGGTATTTTTCTGCTGGGGGTGGCCATTTTTACTCTGTCGTCCATTGCCTCGGGGCTGGCGCCCGACGCCAACTGGCTCAACGCTGCGCGCTTTGTGCAGGGCATCGGCTCGGGCCTGATCAACCCGCAGGGGCTGGGCATGATCCAGCAGTATTTTCGCGGCGACGAGCGCGGCCGGGCATTCGGGTTCCTGGGCACCACGGTGGGGGTATCGGTGGCCATTGGCCCGGTTCTGGGCGGCCTGCTGATTGACCTTGGCGGGCCGGTCATCGGCTGGCGGCTGACTTTTCTGGTCAATATCCCTTTCGGTATTCTGACCATCATTCTGGGGCTGATGTGGTTTCCCCGACCGCTGTTTCAGCACGGCTCGCAGCCGGCCGCCGGGCAGGTGCACAAGGCCAACCGCGGCCTGCGTTCGCTGGACCCCATGGGCGCCCTTCTGCTGGGGCTGGCCGTTTTGTTCATTCTGTTTCCGTTTGTGGAATCGCGCAGCACGCCGCTGACCTGGCTGATGCTGCCCGGCGGGGCCGCGCTGTGCGGGCTGTGGATCCTGTGGGAGCGGCGTCATGAGCGGCGCGGCTTTCGCCCCATGGTGAACCTGGACATTTTCAGAACCGCCAGCTTTGCCAACGGCACCACCATTGTGACGCTGTATTTTTTGGGCATGACCAGCATCTGGGTGCTGGTGGCGCTGTACGTTCAGGACGGGCTGGGCATGAGCGCACTGCAATCGGGCATGTTCGGGGTGCCCGGGGCGCTGCTGTCGGCCTGGGCGGCCCACTGGGCGGGTGCGCGCGTGGCCCGACTGGGGCGCACGGTGGTGATTGGCGGGCTGGTGGTGGCGCTGTTTGGCCTGGGCGCCTGCGCGGGGGTCATCATCCTGCACGAGCTGGAGCTCATCGGCATCTGGTGGCTGCTGCTCAGCCTGGGCATTGTGGGCGTGGCCCAGGGGGCCATCATCAGCCCCAACCAGGCGCTGACGCTGGCCGAAGTGCCGCTGGCCTATGCCGGCAGTTCGGGTGCGGTGATGCAGACCGGGCAGCGTATCGGCGCCTCGGTGGGCATTGCCGTGATTACCGGCGCGGTGTTTGCCGCCCTGCGGGTCATGAGCTGGTCCTATGCGGTGCTTGTCGGGCTCGGCATCATTTCCCTGGCCGTGACTCTGGCGCTGTGGGTGGCTGTCAGGGACCTGCGCGGCCGCCAGCGGGCCGCGCAGCAATCACAAACCACTGAAACGGTCAAAAACTGACTGTCAGCTGCGCCCAGTAGCGGCGCCCGTCGTGCACCTCGTCATAGTCTTCGTATGACACGCGCTTGTCCAGCAGATTGTAGACTCCCAGCCCCGCGCTGACCTGCCGGCTGAAGCTGTAGTTGATGCCGGCATCGGCAAAGGCGTATGAAGGCGTGCCCTTGGCCATGGCGGTGCGGCTCAGGTAGTCGGAGGTGCGCCCCCTGAAGTTGACCCTCGACCAGGCGCTGACCCAGTCGGTCGGCGTCCACTCCAGCGTGGTGTTGAGCATGTGCTCGGGAATCTTGTTGAGCGGCTGGCCGGCAAAATCTCCGCTTTTCTGGCGCGACCAGGTGTAGGTGTAATTGGCCGCCAGGCTGATGTCGTCGCGCAGCTGCCAGTTGGCCGTGGCTTCGACGCCGCGCAGCGCCGCCCTGTCGACGTTGACCCGGTCGCTGATGAACTTGTAGCCCTCGTCGCCGGGAAACACGTGGCAGGTGGGCTGATCATCGGGGTCGGTGCAGCGCCGCACTTCTGAAATCTTGTCCCTGAAGCCGGTGTTGAACAGGGTCAGGCTGCCAGTCCAGCTTTCAGCCGACCAGGTGACTCCCAGCTCCTGGCTGACGCTTTTTTCGGGCTTGAGGTCGGGGTTGCCCATGATGATGGCCGGCACGCCGCCGCGCCCGCCGGTAATCTGGCCCCAGTCGGCCACGGTCTGGCGCAGGCCCGGCGCCTTGAAACCGGTGGACAGGCCCGCCTTGACGCTCAGCCCCGGCGCGGCGTGCCAGACGGCGTACAGGCGCGGGGTCCAGTGCGTGCCGTAATTTTCGTCGCGCGTCATGCGCAGTCCGCCGGTCAGCGCCAGTGAATCGGTCATCAGCCATTCGTCTTCGCCATACACGGCCCACTGGTAGCGCTCCAGGCGGCTGACCTCGGGCCGGTACTGGTTGCCGAAATCG
>DATGSU010000069.1:0-3051 GCA_035302305.1 Wenzhouxiangella sp.
CAGACCATCGAACAGGCGGTGGCCGATGTTGACAGGGCGCTGTCGTTCGACCCGCCCCACCTGTCGCACTACCAGCTCACGCTTGAGCCCAACACCCTGTTTGCCAAGCATCCGCCGCCGCTGCCCGACGAGGATTCCGCCTGGGCCATGATGGATGCCTGCGCCGGGCGCATGCGCGCCGCCGGCCTTCAGGACTACGAAATTTCCGCCTGGGCCCGGCCTGGCGGCGAATGTGTTCACAACCTCAACTACTGGCGTTTTGGCGACTACATCGGCATCGGCGCCGGCGCCCACGGCAAGATCACCCTGCCGGCCGAGGGTCACATTGTGCGCACCCGCCGCAAGGCCCACCCGCGCCCCTATCTGCGCGGCCTGGACGACGGCGGCTTTATTGCCGAGCTCAAGCCGGTGCCCGAAGCCGAGCTGGCCTTTGAATACTTCCTCAACCGGCTGCGCCTGGCCGAACCCGTGCCGCTGGCGGAATTCGAGCAGCGCACCGGGCTGCATCGCAGCCGTATAGACAAGCCGCTTGAGCGCGCCGTCGAGCTTGAGCTGATCGACATCGACCACCAGGTCGGGCTGATTCGTCAGACCCGCCGCGGACGCCGCTTCAGCAACAACCTGCAGGCGCTGTTTTTGTAAACCGCACGCTGCCGGTCGCCAAACGGTTTTTGAACGGGCCGCTTTGGCATAATGGTCTGTTCAATCATCACCGGGCACTTCATGCGCAGCATTGTCGCCATCTCCACCCTGCTTCTGGGTGTTTTCCTGCTGCTGGCCGGCAACGGCCTGGTCGGCACGCTGCTGGGCGTGCGCGGTGACATCGAAGGCTTTTCGTCCACCATCATCGGCAGCATCTCCGCCGCTTACTACGGCGGCTTTGTCGTCGGCACCTTTCTGGTACCGCATCTCATCCGCGCCGCCGGTCACGTGCGCACCTTCACCGCGCTGGCGTCGCTGTGCTCCATCACCGTTCTGCTGCACGGGCTGTGGCCCATCGCCATTTTGTGGATTCTGGCGCGCTGCCTGGCCGGCGTGTGCATGGTGGGCATCTATATCGTTATCGAAAGCTGGCTCAACAAGCAGACCAGCAACGAGCAGCGCGGGCATATTTTTTCGACCTACATGACCACCACGCTGGTGGGCCTGGGCGCCGGGCAGCTGCTTCTGCTGGCCGGCGACATTTCCAGCCTCAAGCTGTTTGCCCTGGCGTCGGTGCTCATGTCGGCCGGCCTCATTCCCGTGGCGCTTACCCGCGTGCGCGAACCCGAGGTGGTTGAAGCCCACCGGCTGAGCCTTAAAATGCTCTACGACACCTCGCCCCTGGGCGTGGTAGGCGCTTTTTTTGCCGGCATAGGCACCGGTGCTTTCTGGGGTCTGGCACCGGTCATGGCCGCCGGCATCGGACTGGATCCCAAGGGCATTTCCGCCTTCATGAGCGCCACCATTTTAGGCGGCATCATCATGCTGTGGCCCATAGGCCGCCTGTCCGACCGCTTTGACCGCCGAACCGTGCTGGCCTGGGTTTGTTTTGTTGCCGCCATAAGCGCCTTTTTTGCCCTGTGGCTCATCGAGGTTCATCCGCATCTGATTCTTATCGGCGGCCTGCTGTACGGCGCCAGCGGGTTCAGCATGTTTTCGCTGTCGGCCTCGCACACCAACGACCACGTCGATCCGCAATACATGCTCGAAACCGCCTCCAGCATGCAAATGCTGTACGGCAGCGGCGCCATTCTCGGCCCGCTGACCGCCGGTATTCTCATGCAATTTATCGGGCCCGCCGCCCTGCTCAGCTTCATGGGCGTGGCCGCCCTGCTGCCGGCGCTGTTTGCGCGCTGGCGCATGTGGCAGCGCGATCCGGTGCCCAAGGACGAACAGGGCGACTGGGTGCCGCAGTTCATGACCTCGCCGGCGGCTTTGGAAATGCATCCCGACCAGGAAGATGACGGGTCGCAATCCGATGATTCCGCCGGAGATGACCAGGACGGGGCGGAAGCCGTCCCTGTCGACTCCCCGCAGGCCTGACCGGTTCCTTTACCTTGTCCGGGCGGCCTTTTCAGCCGGCACGGGCAGCGTCAGCACAACCCGAAAGCAGTCGCCCTCCGCCCCGGCGCGCAGCCGGGCGCTGTCTTCATGGGCCAGTTCAATGCGCTGGCGAATATTGCTCAGCGCCATGCGATTGCCCTCACTCGATTTGCTGCTGTCATCGGCCAGCGGATTGGTGATTTCAAGCCGCAGCCGCGCGCGACTTTCCATGCGCAGGCTGATGGTCAGCCGGCCGCCCTGCGCGCGCCGGGCAATGCCGTGCACCACGGCATTTTCAACCAGCGGCTGAATGATCAGAACCGGCAGCTGATGGTCTTTAGGCAGGTTCTCCGGCAGATCCCATTCCACCTGCAGCCGGCGGCCCAGGCGCAGTTTTTCAATGCGTACATAGCCGCGCACCAGCTCCAGCTCTTCGGCCAGCGAGTGAGTTGCGCCCGGGCGCAGGCCAATGCGCAGCAAATCCGACAGATCCAGAGTGGCCGCCTCGGCGGCGTCTGGGTTGGTGTGCACCAGGCTGGCAATGGTGTTGAGCGCGTTGAACAGAAAATGCGGACGAATGCGGGCCTGCAGGGCATCCAGCCGGGCGCGGGTCTCGGCCGCCACCTGCGCCCGCCAGCGTTGCTGCAGAGCCAGATAACGCAGCAGCAACAGCGAGGCCAGCAGGCTGATAAGGGTGTTGCGGGCCGCAAACCAGCCCGGCCCCGCCGGCGGCTGGCCGGGCAGCCAGGCCACCACAAACAGGCTCATGACCAGCGTCACCGCCGGAATCATCAAAAACACCAGCCAGGCCACGCCGGCTGAACCCAAGCGACCCTCGTGCCGGCGCAGGGCGCACAGCAGGCCAGCCGAAACCAGCACCACCCACTGCACAAACAGCACCGACAGGCCAAACTCAAGCCAGAAACCCGGCAGCCCGGCGCTGGCCGCCAGCGCAAACACCAGCGCCACCACCAGCCCCGCCAGCACCAGCAGAAACAGACTGCCCGGACTGCACAGATCGGGCAG
>DATGSU010000070.1:0-4769 GCA_035302305.1 Wenzhouxiangella sp.
TAAAAGGGTTCGTTGTGCAGCCATTCAAGCACGTGCTCAATCAGCTCGCGGTCGTCATCGAATTCTGACCGAAGCCTGTCGGCCATTTTGCGCGTGCGCGGGTTGCGGTCTTCCGGAAGGCGCAGGGCAAGGCGTCTCCAGTATTCGGACAGTTCCGGCATGTCGACAAAGTCCGGGTTGCTGCGCATGCTGTACTGGGTCAGTGTTGTGATCGGATGGCGACGGGTGATCTGAAAATCGGCTGAAATGCGTGCCTTGTCCGGGGTATCAACCGGATAATCCAGCGCGAACATCCAGCGCCTTTCATGCGGCTCAAGCTGAATAGTGTAGGAATAATCATTGTTTCCCGGCGGCACCGGTGGCGCCGGCGCACGGGACGGTTGCGGCGCGCGGCTCCAGGTGTTGCCGTCAAAATCCCAGAACACCGGGCCGCGCCAGTAGCGCTGGTCTGGTGGCGGCGGCCGCTGGTCGAAAGTGGCCCGGAAAGCCGGGCTGCTGTCGATCTGCAGCTCGGCAATGGAGCCGGGCGTCATGCTGTCCGAAAGCCCTGTCCTGTCGTCCATGGCGGCGTCGGGCAGCCCCCACAGAGGCTCGGCCAGGCGCGGGAAGGTTAAAAACAGGATGACGGCGACCGGCGCTGCTGCTGCCAGCAGCACGGCACTTTTGGCAAGAAGGCGGCGGGTGTTTCCGGCGGCGGGCTGCTGGCCCATTTCATATTGCTGGATGCGCTGCAGGGCGGCAAATACGGTCAGCACGCTGGCGATCAGATAGACAAGGTAGATCAGCCGCTCATTGAACAGAAACTGGGCAGCAACCAGAAACAGGGCGACGGACGCCACCAGCCTGAGATCGCGTATTTTCTTTAGTTCCAGCATTTTCATGCCCAGCATCAGACACAGCAGCGCGGTGGCTGCACGCCGGCCCCACAGGCCGCCGAGCGTGACCAGAAGCAGCCCGATGGCCGCCAGGCTGACAACAAGGCGCAGCCATCCCGGTGGCAGCGCCCAGGAACGCACCGCCGCTGCCAGCCGCCAGGCGCAGGCGGCCACGATAACGACAGCAACAGGTGGCGGCATGGCCACAAGGTGGGGAAAGGCGGCCACCAGCAGCGCGGCAATGGTCCAGGCCGTGGGGGCGGTGGCCAGTCGAGGGGTCGGGCTGCTCACAGTTCGGCCAGCGCTCTGAGGCAGTCGTGTTTGTGCCGGTCATCGAAGCCGGGGCCATACTGCCTGGCGCCAATATGCAGTGTCCAGGTCATGTTCTGCGAACGGGCGCGCAGAACCCAGGCAGTGGCAATGCTGATGCGCTCTTCCAGGCTGGCAGCGGGCACGCGCGACAAATGTATGGAGACATCCTGTGACTGTTCGCGCCTGAAATCCCTTGACAACAGGGTCTGATGGCGCTGGCTGGCTTTCCAGGCAATGCGATGCAGGGGGTCGCCTTCGCGCCAGCGCCTGAGGCTGTGAAATTCATCGCCGTCATCCGGCGAGTTGCGCTGCTGCATTGGTTGTTGACCATCGCCCTGCGGCAGGGGTGGCGCATGGGCGGCCGGTGCCGGCCACACCAAAAAGGACGTATCGGGCTCAAACCAGGCCCAGGCCCGAAAAAGGCCCAGCGGATGAGTGGTTTCCAGACGCAGCCGGCCGGGTTTGTGCCAGCCGCGCGGCTGTGGGGGCAATGTGACAGCAAGCCGGGTGCTGGTGTTTGCGGGAACGTTGCCCGGCGGGCCGGCGCTGGCGGCTGAAAGTATCAGGCCCTCGCGCCCTGTCGTGCCGGGGTTGTTGATCGTGAGTTGCCAATTAATTTGATTGCCGGCATGCACGGGCAGGGCCGTGCCTTGGCGCAGCTCCAGACCGTTGATGTTCCGAAATGCCAGCAGCATGGAGTTGATGGCCACTGCCGCCACTATAAAGGTGGTGGCCAGGCCCATGTTGTTGTTGAAGTTGAGGCTGCCGATAAACATGGCGGCCATCAGCAGGGCCAGCATGAAGCCGAAGCGCGTGGGCAAGATGAAAATGCGCCTGTAGGCAAGCGTCAGTGGCAGATCCGGACGGATGCGCCGTTTGAGCCAGGGGTCAAACAGCCTGGCGCGCAGCCTTGGGAATACCGACTGTTTGGCCATCAGGGAACAGGGGTTGACTCCAGAATTTCAGCAGCAATGCGGTCGCCGGAAACTTCAGCAATGCCGGCCGTTTGCAGCCGGTGTCCGGCCAGGGCGGGAAACACGGCCTGGACATTGTCGGGCAGGCAAAAGTCCTGCTGCCTGACCAGCGCGTGGGCACGCGCGGTCTGCAGCATGGACAGGGCGGCGCGGGGCGAAAGCCCGGCCTTGAGGCGCGTGTCGGATCTGGAAGCGGCCACCAGGGACTGGATATAGTCAAGCACGGGGTCGGATACGTGTATGCGCCTGGCCAGCTCGATCAGTTCAACAAACTTGCCCGGAGTCAGAACGGGCGGCATTTCGGCCAGCAGCTCGCGCCGATCGGGCTCGACCAGCAGACGGCGCTCCTGTTCGGGAGAGGGGTAGCCCATCTTGACTCTCAGGAGAAAGCGGTCGAGCTGCGAGTCGGGCAGGGGGTAGGTGCCCGAAAGATCGACCGGGTTTTGTGTTGCAATGACATAAAACGGCTGCGGCAGGGAGTGGGTCTGGCCGTCCACGGTTACCTGGTGCTCGGCCATGGCCTCGAGCAGGGCCGATTGTGTGCGGGGCGTGGCGCGGTTGATTTCATCGGCCAGCACCACGTTGGCAAACACCGGACCCGGCCGGAATTCAAACTGTTCGTCGGCGCGTGAATAGACGGAAACGCCGACAATGTCCGCCGGCAGCATGTCGCTGGTGAACTGTATGCGCTGCCAGCTGCCGCCGACGGCCAGCGAAAGCGCCTGGGCCAGCGTTGTCTTGCCCACGCCAGGCAAGTCCTCAAGCAACAGGTGCCCGCCGGCCAGCAGCGCGGTAAAAGCCAGGTCGACAACCTCGGGTTTGCCGATGATGATGTCGTTGATCATGGCCCGGGCGCGTGCCAGCTCGTCGGCCAGGGGCGACAGCGCGCGGGCCGTCGAGGATTTACTCATCAAGCAGTGCGTTGACCTTGGCGGCGCAAATGAAATCGTTTTCGCTCAGCCCGTCGATGGCATGGGTGGTGAAATTCACCAGGCAGAAGTTGTAGCCGGCCTCGAAGTCGGGGTGGTGGCCTTCCTGATTGGCAATCCAGGCCATGGCGTTGATGAAGGCCATGGTTTTGTAGAAGCCCTTGAAGTCAAAGCGGCGGTAGATCTTTGTGCCGTTGTCATTGGCCTGCCAGCCGGGCACCTGCGGCAAAAGCTCCTTGATCTGTTCATCGTTTAGCGGACGGGTGCCGCCTTCACAGGGTACGCATCTTTTTTCGGTCAGGTTTTCGGACATGTTCAGGCTGCCTTGTCTGGTTTGGGTGGATAGGTGGGTTCGAACTGGCCCAGGGCCCGCGCCTTGCGAATCAGTGCAAGCAGATCGGCGTGGGCCAGCTCGAACAGGTCGTCCATGTGTTCGAGCACATAGTAGACGGTTTGGTAAATATCAATTCTGTACGGTGTGCGCAGCGCGTCAATGGGGTCGAAGGGCCGCCGGATGGGTTCATCACTTTCAAGGGCATAAACGGTCTCGCCGGGGGAGGAGGCGATGCCGCCGCCGTAGATTTCCAGCTTGCCGGTGCTGTTGATCAGGCCGAATTCCACGGTGAACCAGTACAGGCGGGCAAGAAATACGCGTTCTTCCTTGCTGGCCTTGATGCCGGCCTTGCCGTAGGCGTGGGTAAAATCGGCAAATGCCTGGTGGGTCAGCATGGTGGTGTGGCCGAATATCTCATGAAAAATATCCGGCTCCTGCAGGTAGTCCATGGACTCTCGAGTGCGGATGAACGACGCAGCGGGGAACTTTTTTTCTGAAAGCAGCTTGAAGAAGCGATCAAAATTGATCAGGGCGGGCACCGGTGCGACCTCCCAGCCGGTGCGCTCGCGCAAAATGGCCGAGATCTCCTTTGGCTGCGGGATTCTGTCGGCGGGAAGGTTCAGGATTTCGAGTCCGTCAATGAACTCCTGGCATACCCGTCCCCTGATGCTTTCGATCTGGCGCGCGTAGAGGTCACGCCAAACCTCGTTTTCCTCATCGGTGTAGGGAATGATGCCGTTCTTGTCGGGGAGCTTGGCTTCGTATTTGGTTGCGCCGCTCATGGCCGCCTCCTTGAAATTCCATTCATGCTTTGTTCCGTCTGTCCTGTCCGATCTTATCAGACGCTGCAGCCTGTCTGAAACCGGGCGGGGACAGATCCGGAGTCGGTCAGGGCCGACTGAAGTGCCGCCTGCGATGTAGGAGAAACACCTACATGTCGAGCGGTAATTTCGTACCTAGTATCAGGCTATTCACGCCTGTTTCGCAAGCGGGCAGCCGGCGAGAATAGCCACTGCAGGCGGTTCCGGGTTTCTCTCACCCGGTGGTGGACTGCCTCGAATTGCCTGGGAATTTATTATCAGGCGCTTGCTGGGGGCACCGGGTGGCGCAGAATCCTGCGCCACCCATTTTTATATCTGCTGCTTTATATCTGCTACGCACGTGGTTTTGCGAGCTTGTCAATGTGTCGGCAGCTGCGTGATTGCCGGCTGCAGCATGTTTGCCGCTTGCCGGTATCACAGCATTTCAAAAATTCCGGCCGCGCCCATGCCGGTTCCTATGCACATGGTGACCATGCCATAGCGCTGTTTTCTGCGGCGCATGGCGTGAATCATTTTGGTGGTCA
>DATGSU010000071.1:0-5600 GCA_035302305.1 Wenzhouxiangella sp.
CGGCTCGCCGCCCTGAAACCAGAAGCCGTCGCTGACCGCCTTGCGGTTGCGCATGGAAAAGAACTGCCTGCGCTGCGGGTCCCACATGCTGTTGGCCACCACGCCGTGCGTGCCCGGGTACAGCCCGGTGACCAGGCTGTAGTGAGCGGCAAAGGTCTTGGTCGGAAAGACCTGCATCAGGCTGTCGGCATACAGGCCTTCGTCAATCATGCGATCAAGCGCCGGGCTGTCAAACTGCCCGATGTAGTCGTGGCGCAGGCCGTCGATGGAAATCAGCAGCAGCGGGGCCGGTTTTCCGGAGGCTGTTTCGGGCACGCCGGACCGGCAGCCGGGCGAGGCGGCCGCAATGATGACAAACAGCGCAAGCACGCTGCAGAATTTGCCGGAAAAGCGTTTCATTGCGGCAGTTTTATCATGTTTGGGACGGGGGAAATGTGCGCGTGGCCGGTTTTACCCGGTGTTTCCGTTATACAGGTCAGTCAAACATTTTGCGAGAGGGGTTTGAACAATGAAAAAATTCATGATTGGCTGCCTGGCCGTGGTGCTTGTTTTGGTGGTGGCCGGCGGCGCCACCAGCTACTTTGTGGTTATCAAGCCCATGTGGGAAATGGGCAGCAGCGCGGTTGCCTTTGTGCAGGACTATGAAAAGCTCAACAAGCAGATCGAGGCCAGGGGCGATTTCAGGCCGCCTGAAGACGGCGGCTTCAGCGAAGATCAGTTCAAGCGCTTTCTGGTGGCCAGGCGCGCCATTGCCGATGCCATGGGCGACAAGCTTGAAGAATTCAGGGGGCATTACGAAAAGCTTGAAAAAGAGCTCAAGGACAAGGACAGGGACCCCAATATCCGCGAGCTGTTTGGCGCCTACAAGGATGTGGGAGAGCTGGTGATCACGGCCAAGCAGGCCCAGGTGGAGGCGCTCAACCGCTACAACTTTTCCCTGGCCGAGTACGCCTATATCCAGCATCAGTCCTACCGGGCGCTTGGGCAGCAGGTGGCGGTGGCCTCGCTGGGCGACGAGCAGGGCCCGTCGACAGGAAGCGGCATTCCGGACGAAGTGGTGGCCATGGTTGCACCGCATCGCGAGGAGCTGATGAAAAGCTACGCGCTGGCCTGGTTCGGCATTTGATGAACTGAGGGGGAGGGTTAGCAGACAGCATCAAGCGGGGCGCAGCGCACCCGGCATTTGATAAGCTGTGCGCAGGAATGCTGCCTGGAGAGGGCCGATGCTGCGCAAGCTGTTGTTGTTGATTGTCATTGCCGTTGTTGTGCTCATCATCGCCGCCGTGGTGGCGGTGCTGGCATTTGACCCAAACAAGTACCGGGAGGAGATTGCGGCCCACGCCAGCGACAGGCTGGGGCGGGAAGTGCGGCTGGAAGGCCCCGTGGAGCTGGCCCTGTTTCCCTGGCTGGCGGTTGATATTCACGATGTCAGCATAGGCAACCCGGCCGATTTCCCGCAGGCGCCGCCGCTGGCCAGGGTTGGCCGTGCCCGCGCCTCGGTTCGGGTGCTGCCGCTGCTGCGCGGCCAGATCGAGGTGGGCTCGGTTGCCGTGGAAGGCGCCGAGGTCAGCCTGGTGACAGCCGCAGACAGCGCCAGCAATATTGACGGGCTGTTCAGGGAGGCCGATGCCGGGAAAGAAGACGAGGGCAAGCCCGACCTGACCGGCCTGCACACCGGAAGCATCCGTTTTGACAACCTGTCGCTGAGCCTGATTGATCTGATTGAGGCGTCGGAGACGCAGCTGTCTGTCGCGCGCCTGGACCTGGGGGGATTTTCGGCCGATGAACAGGTGCCGCTGTCATTTTCCGCCAGCGTGCTGGATGATGGCCGCATCGTGGCGGAGCTGGGACTGAAGGGCAAGCTGCGCGTGGCCCGGGATCTCAGCGAGGTTGCCCTGCCCGGTTTTACGCTTGATTATCTGCTGCCCGAAGCCGGCATTTCCGGCAGGGCCGATGGCCGTCTGGCCGTCAATCTTTCGGCCCGGCCCGTGCATATGGCAATAGAAGCCTTCAATACCCGCGCCCGGCTGGACGGGCTGGATGCGGAACTGGCCACGAAGCAGCCAGTGGATGCTTTTATCGGCGACCCCCTGCGGGTTGAGCTGCCGCAGGCGCAGGTGGTGCTCAATGGCCAGGTTCTGGAGCTGGGCGGGCAGGCCAGCGCCGATGGCGAGAAGATCAGCGCCCGGCTGGAGGTTGCCGGCCAGCGACTTGATCTTGCCGCCCTGGCGCCCGAGGCGGAAACCGCGAAAAGCGCCGGGGATGTGTCCGGGCCCGCTGCGGAGCAGGACTTTGGCGCCCTGGCGCTGTTTGATCTCGATTTTTCACTTGGCCTGGACGAGCTGGTGCTGGCCGAAGGCGCGGTGTTTGAGCAGGTCAGCGCGCGCAGCCGGCTACAGGCCGGACGGCTTGACCTGGACCCGCTGTCGGCGCGCCTGTTTGGCGGCGGTTTCGAAGGCAGCGCCCGCGTTGATTTCAATCAGCAGCCGCCCGAGGTCGTTCTGAATCCGCGCCTGTCCGGCATCAGCGTCAAGCAGCTGGCATCGTGGCTGGCGGGCAGCTCGCCGGTGGATGGCGACGGCGAGTTTGAAATGACCATGAGCTTCCGGGGCTTTACTCCGCAGCAGATTTTAGGCTCGCTCAGCGGCAGCGGCGCGTTTGCGCTCGCCCGGGGCGTGCTCGAGGGCGTGGATCTTGATGCCCTCATCAGCCAGGAGCTGACCACCAGCAATCTGGGCAATATCGCCCGCTCGTTTGGCGGCCAGACCGGCTTTGACAACCTGACCGGCGGGTTTGCCGTTGAAGACGGCGTGGTGACCCTGCCGGGGGTTGATTTTGCGGCGGCCGGCTACGCTGCCACGGGCGGCGGCGTGATTGATCTGGGCGCCGGCCGGGTGGATTACGCCCTTGAGCTGAATCTGGGCGAGAAGCTGGCCGGGCAGCTGCCGCGAGCGCTGCGTCAGTCAACCGGCGGCCGCATTCCCCTGAACATTGCCGGCAGCATTGCCAAACCGGTGGTCAGCGTGGATGTGGCCGGCCTGGCCAAGGGCGCCGTGCGCGATGAAATTGACCGCCGCCTGCAGTCGCTGATTGAGGAAAACAGCGCGCCGGAGCCGGACGATGCCGACGCAGAAGCCGAGGCCAGGCCGGACGCCGACCGCAAAACGCGCCGTCGCGAGGCCGGGCGGGATCTCTTGCGCGCCCTGATTGGCCCGGATGAGAAGGACGAGCCGGAGGCCGGCGATGAGCCCGACAAAAGTGATGATCAGAAAGAAGAGGGCGATGACGGCCCGCCGGCTGATCCTGTCGCCGCAGGCGTCAGCTGAGCTTCATCGGTCGGTTTTGCAAAGCGTGGCGCTTGAATGACCTGATCGTTCTATAATGCGGCCTGCGGCAGCCGTGCCGCTCTGCGCGGTTCCCTGAAGGCTGCGTGTGGTCTGTTTGAGATTGGACTCTTCCGTGCTGAACGAAACACGATTGCGCTTGCCGGGCAAGCTGCTGGCTGCGCCTTTTCCGGGTGACGAACGCCTTGAGCTGTTCCGCTTTGCGCTGGCCGAAAGCAGCCCGGCTGCGGCAGGTTGCGGGCTGCAGTGGCTGGGCGGCGATCTGCGCGCTGAATACTGGCAGGGCGAAAATCCGGCCAGCGGCGGAGATGACGAAGGCGTGAGCTGGTCGCGTTCGGGCGACCTGCTGTTTCTCGGGCTGGCTCTGCCGGACAGCGCCGGGTCGGATCCCTGCGCAACGGCGCAGAGCATTTATGAACGCCTGCTGGCAGCGGCTGCCCGGGCCGGCTGCCCCGCACTTTTGCGCGCCTGGAACTACATGCCCGCCATTACTCACGGCAGCGGCGACAGCGAGCGCTATCGGCGCTTTTGCCAGGGCCGCGCGGCCGCCCTGGACGCCGCCGGCTACGGCGACGATGCGCTGTGCGCGGCAACCGCCATAGGCGGCAGCGAGCCGCTTATGCGGGTTTATCTGCTGTGCGCGCCCAAACCGGGCATCAATATAGAAAATCCGCGCCAGGTCAGCGCCTTTCACTACCCGCGAGAATACGGGCCGAGAAGCCCGGCGTTTGCCCGCGCCACGGTTGTTGGGGGCCAGCAGGGTTCATTGCTGCTGCTGATTTCGGGCACGGCCAGCGTGGTCGGTCATCAAAGTGTTCACGAGGGGGATGTGGCCGCCCAGCTGGAAGAGGTCATTCGCAACGTGGAGCATCTGGCCGAAACGGCGGCTGAAAAAGTTGGCCGGCCTGCGCTGGCCGGTTTCAGCGAGTCGACCCTGATGCGGGTGTATGTGCGTCATTCGCGCGACTGGCCCATGGTGGAAAAGCGGCTGCGCCAGCGCTGGCCCGGCGTTCGTCTGGCCGGCCTCAAGGGGGATGTCTGTCGAAGCGAGCTGCTGGTGGAGCTAGAAGCGGTGACGGCCGCATAAAGCCATTGTTCAGGGCAGCTGGTGGTCGTGCAGCTTGCGGCGCCGGCAGCCCGAAAGATGCTTTTCGCGCTCGGCCACGCGCTTGTAGGCCCGTTTGGAGCCGGCGCTTTTTGCCCAGCGATGGTGCACATCCCAGTCCAGCGCCCAGTGCTGGCCGGTAAAGCCGCACATCATGTCGCGCGCCTGCTGCGCCTGCAGCATGGACTCGTTGGCATACCAGTAAGCCATGCGCTCGCGCGGGTGCTCCAGATGATAATGACGCGCCGGCGGCCAGCTGTGCCGGCCCTGGGGCGGGCCGTATCCCTGGGCATGCAGGCTGCCGGCAAGCAGCATGCCTGCTGTCAGCGCGAGCAGCCATTTGGTCGCTGCCGGTATTTTGCGGGTTGGCTTCATGCGCTTCATTATGAAGTTGCCCGCTGAATGGTGCATGAATTTTCCGACCGGCCACACCGGCTCTTTCCCTGCCCTGTTGTGGACGTTTTCCGTCAAGCGTCTGACAAAAACTGTCACATGGGCCTTTCAATTCCGGTTCAAATCGGCAAAAAGTCCGCCCCGTAACGGTTGGCATGGTTATTGCATATCAGTCCCTGAAGAGAACATTCAGCCAAAGGTATAACCATGAAAAACGACCATTACAGCAATCACAGCCAGGAAAGCCCGGATGTCGCCATGGCCGAGCTGAGTAGCGAAGGCGAGCTCGACAATCTGCTGTCCGACGAGGTGATTTCCGAATGGCTCATGGGCCTTGAAGAAGAGCGCAAGGTCAATGCGGCCGCCGGCTGACGGCATCTGGCCAGGAATATCGGGAAGGGGATCCCATGGTGCAATGTGAGCAGTAGTTGATATAAAGCACCACTATGGCCAATCACGCCCTCGATTGGCCACCCGCGCCCGCTACAGCCCTGTAGCGGGCGTTTTTATTTGCGCTGCGGCTCAGGGGGGGTTCAGCCCGAAGTGAATATCAGCCGCGGGCGGTTGTATAGCGTGCCGGCAATGGCGGCCAGCAACAAGGCCAGCAGGCCGGTGCTGGCAATGGACAGGCCGAACCAGGCCAGGCTGACGACTTCGCCGCGCACCAGCTCGAGAATGAGTACGCTTTGGCTCAGCAGCGGCACCAGCGTCATCCAGGTTTCGGCGCGGCTGGGATCGACCATGATCCAGAAGCTGGG
>DATGSU010000072.1:0-2933 GCA_035302305.1 Wenzhouxiangella sp.
CCTGCTGCTGTATTCTCACGAGCCGATCTCCTGCCAGACGGCCGGGGTGTTGCAGTCGACAAACTGGTCCGCTTCAGTTTCGTCCAGCGCCAGCTCGGCTGCGTTCAGGTCTCTTTGCAGGGCGTGCAGCGAGCGCTCCCCCGGGCGTTCAGCACCCAGGCGCTGCTGCAGCAAGCTGCGCGCCGTGCGGTCAAGGCGCAGGCGCATGGGCAGAATCTTTCCGGCAAAGCGCAGGCAGCTTGCCGCCGGGTTTTCACGCCCCAGCCGGCGCAGCAATTCCGGGCTCAGCAAGGGCATGTCAACCGGCACAACCAGCAGGTTGACGTCTTCCTGAATGGCCGCAGCCACGCCCGCCAGGCCGCCCAGCGGCCCGGCACCGGGCTGCGGGTCGGCAATGCCGTTGTGTTCGGGCCGCCGGCCGCTGACGCGCGCCTGGTCGACGCCGGCCAGGCGCAGCGTTTCGAGTTGATGGTCGAGCAGCGTCCGGCCGCGCCAGCGCAGCAGCGCCTTGTCGCGCCCCATGCGGCTGGAGCGGCCGCCGGCCAGAACAATCCCGATCAGGGGCAGGCCCGTGGACGCCATGGTTCAGCCGGCTTGTGCGCCCGGCCCGGCCGCGTGTTCGCGCTGCTGTTCGCACAGCGAGCAGCCTTCGGTCCAGGCGCTGTCGCCGTCGACATAATGCTCCTGCTTCCAGATCGGAGCCTCATGCTTGACGGCTTCAATGGCCAGCCGGCAGGCGCGGAAGGCCTCGTCCCGGTGCGGGGTGGCGGCCACCACCAGCACGGCCGGGTCGTGAATTCCCAAACGCCCCCGGGCGTGGGCAATATAAAGCTTGAGCGGGTCGCCGACCTCGCTTTTGGCTCGTTCGGCAATGGCTCGAAAGGTGTTGAGCGCCAGCGGCTCGAAAATATCGTAGCTGATGCCGGTGACCTGGCGACCAAGGTTGTGGTTGCGCACCCGCCCCATAAAGCAGGCCACGCCGCCAAAGCGCGGGTCGGCCACAAAGTCCATGGCTTCGGTCATGCTCAGCCGGCCATCTTCAATGTCCACAACGGCGACGTGCAGGTCTTTCATGTCAGCCTCCGCTGACCGGCGGCAGTATGGCCAGCGAATCAACCTCGGGCACGGCATCGCTGTCGCGCAGCACGGTTTTGTCGGTGGCAAAGGCCGAGCGCCGCACCAGGCCGGGGGAAATGTCCGGCGCGTGTTTGCCAAGATAGTCCGTCAAATGGCGGCGCAGATCGGCCACGGTGCCGCCTGCTGGCAGCGGCAGCTCAAGTTCGCCGCTGCTGTCGGCCTCGCGCAGGGCGCCAAAAAGCGTAATGCGTATTGTCATGCGATTTCGACCTCCGGATAGGGTGGCTGCAGATGACTGTGACCATACACGTCAACCAGTGCGCCCGCCGCAAGCGCTGTGGTGTCGGGCGGGGTAACCACCCAGGCGTTGGCGTCGGCCAGCGGGCGAATGCGGTAGGACTGCTGTCCCGGCAGCACTTCGACAGCCAGCCGGCCGTCGGCCTGCAGGCCAAGACGTGCCTTGAGATGGTAGCGCATGCGCCGTTTCTGGACATAGTCGGCCTTTAGCGGTACCCGCCACGGGCGCTCGGGCGGCAGGCCCAGCATGTGGCGAATGGCCGGCTCGACAAAAAAGCGCATGCCCATGGCGGCCGAGGCCGGGTTGCCGGGCAGGCCAAAAAACAGCGTGCCTTCGCCCAGGCGGGCAAACAGCATGGGCATGCCCGGCCGTATGGCCAGCTTGTGAAACAGAATTTCGCCGCCCAGTTGTTCAACGGCCTGCGGAATGAAGTCATAGCGCCCCATGGACACCGCGCCGGTGGACACCAGCAGCTGCGCGCCGGCCTCGCGGGCGTGCTTCACTTCGGCAATGAAGGCGTCGGCATTGTCGCCCACAGTGGCCTGGTGAACCAGTTCGGCGCCGGCCTGCGGCACGCCGGCAGCCAGATAGGGGCCGTTGGAATTGCGGATCTGGCCGGACACCAGCGCCTGACCGGGATCGTCCACCAGTTCGCGCCCGGTGCTGATGGCCGCCACGCGCGGACGGGCCGCAACCGGCAGCTGCGCCATGCCCAGAGCGGCGGCCAGCATGATGTGGCGCGGCTCAAGCTGCGTGCCGGCGGCCAGAACTGCCTGGCCTTTCCGAACATCGGTGCCGGCGTGGCGAACATTTTGGTGACGGGCCACGTCGCTGTTGAGCCTGACCCTGGGCGGATTGTCCAGGCGCTCGGTGTTTTCAACCGGAATGACCCGGTCCAGGCCGTCGGGCATGCGCGCCCCGGTCATGATCTCGAAGGCGCCGCTGCCGCCGCGGGCGGCCAGCGAACCGGCCGCCTGTTCACCTTCTATGGCCAGCTCGGTGCCGGCGGCAACCGGTTCAGCGCCACCGCCCAGGGCAAAGCCGTCCATGGCCGAATTGTCAAACGGCGGCAGGGTTTCGGTGCTGGCGGCGTCGGCGTGCAGTATGCGGCCCGCCGCTTCGTCCACGCGGCAGGTTTCCACCACCGGCGCGGGCGAGTGTTCGCGAATCAGGGCCAGCGCCTGTTCGGCATCCATCAGCTTGTGGGTCATGAGTGATCTCCTCCGGCCACCATGGCCAGGGCGTGGGCAAGCACCGGCGCCAGAATATCCATGCCCTGGGCCACCGCCCTGGCGCTGCCCGGCAGCGCCATGATCAGCGTGCTGCCACACACCACGGCATCGGCGTTGCTCAGCCAGGCCAGCGGCGTGTGCTGGCTGCTTTCAGCGCGAAACATGTCTGCAAGTCCCGTGGCCGACCGGTCGGCGACCTTGGCCAGGGCCTGGGGCGTGCGGTCGGCGGGCCCCAACCCGGTGCCGCCGGTGCACAAAACAAGGTCAGTGGACTCATCCGCCAGCGTCTGCAAACGCCCGGCCAGTGCATCGGGGTCATCGGCCAT
>DATGSU010000073.1:0-5157 GCA_035302305.1 Wenzhouxiangella sp.
GAGGGCGCCATCATGGCGGTGCCGGCCCACGACGAGCGTGACTTCGAGTTTGCCGGCAAGTACGGGCTGCCCGTTCGCCAGGTCATCAGCCTGGACGATAAACAGGAATTTGATCCGCAAAGGTGGCAGGACGGCTACGCCGGGGCCAGCGGCCGCCTGGTCAACTCGGGCGAGTTTGACGGGCTGGCGCGCGACCAGGGCGCACAGGCCATTGTTGCCGCCCTTGAAAAGCGGGACGCGGGGCGGCCCCGCACCCAGTTTCGCCTGCACGACTGGGGCATATCCCGTCAGCGCTACTGGGGCTGTCCCATTCCCATCATTCACTGCGATGACTGTGGCGATGTGCCGGTGCCGGAAGAGGACCTGCCGGTGGTGCTGCCCGAAAACCTGGTGCCGGACGGCTCGGGCAATCCGCTTGAAAAGGATGCCGGTTTTGTCAATGCCGACTGCCCGCGGTGCGGCCGGCCCGCGCGCCGCGAAACCGACACCATGGACACGTTTGTCGACTCCTCGTGGTATTTCCTGCGCTATGCATGTCACGACAACGATGAAGCCATGGTGGACGAGCGCGCCGGGCAATGGATGCCGGTCGATCAGTATATTGGCGGCATAGAGCACGCCATTTTGCATCTGCTTTATGCGCGCTTCTGGACCAGGCTGATGCGTGATGAGGGGCTGCTGTCCATTGATGAGCCCTTCAGCCGCCTGCTGACCCAGGGCATGGTGCTGGCCGAAACCTATTACCGCACCGATGAGTCCGGGCGCAGGCAGTGGTTCAACCCGGCCGATGTTGAGGTTGAGCGCGACCGCAACGGCCAGATCAGCAAAGCGGTGGCGCGCGCCGACGGCCGGCCGGTGGAGTTTGGCGGGGTCGAAAAAATGGCCAAGTCCAAAAACAACGGCGTCGACCCGCAGCAGCTGGTCGATCGCTATGGCGCCGATACCGTGCGCCTGTTCTCCATGTTTGCCGCGCCGCCCGAGCAGTCGCTTGAATGGTCGGAGGCCGGCGTGGACGGGGCCTGGCGCTTTCTGCGCCGGCTGTGGGCCAGCGTTGGCAGCCATGCGGATTCCGGTCGGGACCGGAACAGTCGATATCGGCCGGATCAGCTGTCCGGCCAGGCGGCCGATCTGCGCCGCCAGCTGCACCAAACCATCGACAAGGTTGGCGATGACATGGGCCGGCGGCAAATGTGGAACACCGCCATTGCCGCCATCATGGAGCTGTGCAACGCGCTGCAGCGCTTCAGGCCCGAAGGCGAGGCCGAACACGGCCTGATGCACGAAGCCTGGGACGCCGTGGTGCGCATGATCGCGCCGGTGGCGCCCCATATTGCCGAGGCCCTGTGGCGCAAGCTTGGCGGCCGTGATTCGGTGTTCTCCGCCGGCTGGCCGGCAGTGGACAAAGCCGCGCTTGAGCGCGCGGCCGTGACCCTGGTGGTGCAGGTCAATGGCAGGGTGCGCGGCCGGCTGGAGGTGGCCCCCGGCATCGATCGCGACAGCGCCCTGGAGCTGGCGACCGGGGACGGGAACGTGGCCCGGCACCTGGAAGGAAAAACCGTTCGCAAGGTGATTCTGGTGCCCGACAAGCTGCTCAATATAGTGGCTTCATGATGCTGCCGCGACAGCTGGCAATGGTCATTCTTGCTGCGACACTGATTGCGGCCTGCGGATTTCAGCTGCGCGGCACGGCGCGGCTGCCGGCATTCATGGACCGCACATTTATTGAAGTGTCGGATGACAGCACCGAATTTGTGCGCGAGCTGCGCCTGCTGCTTGAAGCCAACGGCGTGGCCGTTGCAGACATGCCCGATGAGCAGACCGCGGTATTGCATATTGATTCGCAGCGCATCAGCCGCCAGCCGCTGTCGGTTTCCGGCCGTGCCCAGGTGCGCGAATACCTGCTTGTTTTCGAGCTGGAGTTTAGACTGCACAACCCGGCCGGTGAAGAGGCGCTGAAGCCGACCCGAATCAGGCTTGCGCGCGATTACGGCTTTGACGAAAGCGCCATTCTGGCCGCCCAGCGCGAAGAGGAGTTTTTGCGCGATGATCTGGGACGCGCCATGGCCGAGCAGCTGGTGCGAAACCTTGAAGCGCTGAGCGCGGATGCCTCATGAAGATCTACCCTGAAAAACTGGCGGCGCGCCTTGGCCAGACCCTGGACAAGGTTTACCTTGTTGCCGGCCAGGAGCCGCTGCTGATAGAGGAATCCTGCGACCGCATCCGCGCCGCTGCGCGGGCGGCGGGCGTTGCCGAGCGCCTGGTTCTCGAGGCCGATGCCCGCTTCGACTGGCAGCAGATTTTTTCGGCCACTGAAACCGGCTCGCTGTTTGCCAGCAGGCGCCTGGTGGAGGTCAGGCTGCCCACGGGCAAGCCCGGTCGCCAGGGCGGCGCCGCCCTGCGCGACTGGATCAAGCAGGGTGGCGACGACATTCTGCTGGTCAAATGCGATGACTGGGCTCTGGCCAGCGAAAGAACCGCCTGGGCCAAAGCCCTGGACAAGGCGGGCGTTTATGTTCCGTGCTGGAAAATCAGACCGGCGCGCCTGCCCGCCTGGATCAGCCAGCGCATGGCGGCGCGCGGGCTGCGGGTGGACTCACAAACCGGCAATTTTCTGGTGCGCCGCCTGGAAGGCAATTTGCTGGCCGCCGACAAGGAAATCGAGCGCCTGGCCATTTTGTATTCGGGCACGCAGCCGCGGCTGGAAGACGTGCGCGCGGCGGTGGCGGACAACGCCCGCTTTGACAGTTTCAGGCTGGTGGAGCTGGTTTTGGCCCGGCAGCCCGGAGCGGCCCTGCGCTGCATACGGGGCCTGCTCGAAGCCGATACGGCGCCACCGCTGGTTGTTGGCGCGCTGGCGCGCGAGCTGCAGGCGGTTGGCGGCTTCCAGGCACTGACCAAAACCATGCCGGCCCGGCAGGCGTTCAGCAAGCTGGGCGTTTGGCCCGGCAGGCAGCAGGCCCTGGCCGACGCTGCCCGGGCGTTTTCGCCCTCCATTGTGCGCCAGGCGCTGGCGCGGCTGTCGCAGCTCGACGAGCTGTCAAAGTCCAGCAGCAGCGACGACTTCTGGGTTGGGCTGGAGCGCCTGTGCGTTGGCCTGGCTGCAGGCAGGCCGGAGTACCTGGCTGCATGAGTCGCTTGACCGTCATGTTTGGGGGCACCTTCGACCCCGTTCACTTCGGGCATCTTAGAGCCGCATCGGAAATAAATGAACTGCTCGGGGCCAGCGACTTCCGGCTGGTCCCGGCCGGCCGGCCCGACCATCGTCAGCTTCCGGGTGCATCGGCCCGCCATCGCCTGGCCATGCTCAGGCTGGCGCTGGCGGCGTGGCCGGATCTGCGCGTTGACGCGCGCGAGGTGCAGCGCCCGGGCTCTTCATGGACGGTTGAAACGCTGGAATCCCTGCGCAGTGAAATCGGCGCTGGGCGCCCGCTGGCATTTTGCGTTGGTCAGGATGCGGCCAATCAGCTGCACCGCTGGCATCGCTGGCGCGATCTGCTCGACCTGGCTCATCTTGTCATCATGCGCCGTCCGCAAAGCCGCGCCGATTATGCGCCCGAAGTTGAAAGGCTGCTGTCCGACCGGCTGGTCGACGGTCCGTCTGCGCTGCCAGGGGCGCCCTCAGGCTCGGTTTTGCGCCTTGAGATTACGCCGCTGGCAATTTCATCCTCAGCCATACGGACCCTGTTGTCGAAAGACAAAAACCCGCGTTTTCTGCTGCCCGACAGCGTGCTCGGCTATATTCAAGAGCATGATTTGTATGGCGCGGCTGAAAGCCGCCGCCACAAGGCGTAAAATGGGTTCACTATTTCATCAAGGGTGAGTTTTTGGAAAACAGCGATTTGCTTTCACCGCAGGCGTTGCGCGACATGGCGGTTGAAGTGGCCGAAGATGCCAAGGGCGAGGACATTGAGGTCATCGACCTGATGGACCGCGGCAGCTTTGCCGACTACATGATCATTGTCTCGGGCAATTCCTCACGCCACGTTGGCGCCATTGCCGACCGGCTGGTGCAGCGCAGCAAGCGCGAGGGTCATCAGCCGCTGGGCGTCGAGGGCGCCGATGGCGGTGAATGGGTGCTGGTTGATCTGGCCGATGTCATTGTGCATGTCATGCAGCCTCAAACCCGCGCCTACTACAACCTCGAGAAACTGTGGGCGGCCACCACCGCCGTCAAGGCCGGCACCGAGCCCTGAGCCGGGGCGTTTCGTGGTCAAAAAATCATGTCAGACCGTGACCGCAGGCCGCGCCTGATTCTTGCGTCGGCTTCGCCCCGAAGGCGCGAGCTGCTGGCGCTGTTCAGGCTGCCGTTTGACATTGTTCCGGCGCAAATTGACGAAGCCATTCACAGCGGCGAGAGCGCGCCGGATTATGTTGCGCGCATGGCCCGGCAAAAGGCGCTGGCCGTCGGCGGCAATGCCGACGGGTTTGTTCTGGGGACCGACACGGTGGTTGTTCTTGACGGCCAATGCCTGGGCAAGCCCGCCGATGAACGTGAGGCCGGTGCCATGCTGAAACGCCTTTCCGGGCGGGCCCACCGGGTGCTGTCCTCCGTTGCCCTGGCTGCCGACGGCCGTATTCATGGCCATCACACGAGCGCAACTTCGGTTGAGTTTGATGATTTGCCGCCCTGGTGGATTGACGGGTACATTCGTTCCGGCGAGCCTTTTGACAAGGCCGGCGCCTACGGCATTCAGGGTGCGGCCGGCATTTGGGTCAAGTCCATTGCCGGCAGCTACAGCAGCGTTGTCGGGCTGCCCCTGAACGCAACCGCGCGCCTGCTGGCGGCTGCCGGCCTGTTCCCCGCTGCCGCATGAAGGCGGCCCCGGACGGCCACGCGGTGATATCGTTGCAGCAAGAAGTAGCCAACAGGCGGGAACCGCGGTCGTGAGTGATGAAATCCTTATAAATATTTCGCCCACCGAGCATAGGGTGGCGGTGGTGGAAAGCGGCCAGCTGCAGGAACTGTATCTGGAACGCAGCCGCCGGCGCAGCCATGTGGGAAATATCTATATGGGACGGGTCGAGCGCGTGCTGCCCGGCATGCAGGCGGCGTTTGTCGATATTGGCCTGGAGCGCGCCGCCTTTTTGCACGTCTCCGACATTGGTCCGCGCAGGCTGGAGCCGCAGTCCGGAACAGGCACCGAACCGCCGCCCGAG
>DATGSU010000074.1:0-7320 GCA_035302305.1 Wenzhouxiangella sp.
TGACGGCAGCAAACAGGCCATAGCTGCTCCAAACATAAAAAGCATAGTTGAATTGCGGAATCACGGTTTGTCTCCCAGATAGCGGCCGACCCAGTTTTTTCTTCGGTCCTGATCCAGCAGATCGTTGCCGGCGCGGTTGAGGATGGCCGCACCAAACATTAACTTGATGGCGATCGTCATGAATACAAGCGGCGGCAGCATGCTCGAGTGCATTCTGGATTCGCCAAAGAAGCGGATGGTGGCGCCCTGGTGCAGGGTGGTCCACCATTCAACCGAAAAATGGATGATGGGGATGTTGACCAGCCCGACCAGCACCAGAATGCAGGCCACCCGTGCGCCCTTGCGCCGGTCTTCAAATGCGGCGTACAGGCCCATGATGCCAAGATAGAGAAACAGCAGCACCAGCATGGACGTCAGGCGCGCATCCCAGGCCCACCAGGTGCCCCACATGGGCTTGCCCCACAGTGAACCGGTGGCCAGGCACAGCGCGGTGAGCGCGGCACCCACCGGAGCGCAGGCCATGGCCATGATTTCTACGCTGCGAATGCGCCAGATGAGCGCGATGGCCGCCAGCACCGCCATGATGACGTAGGACAGCAATGCCTGCCAGGCAGCGGGCACATGAATGTACAGAATGCGAAAACTGTCGCCCTGCTGATAGTCGGGCGGCACAACGTACAGCGCAAGATACAGTCCAATGAGGGTCGTCACCGCAAATCCGGCCCACAGCCACGGCGGCAGCAGTCGCGTCAGGCGATAAAAGGTTGGGGGAGAGCCCAGACGGTGAAAGGCAACTTTCAGGCGGTGAAAAGTCATTCTATGTTCAACCTCAGTGCAGCCGTGGCAGTCAGCGGGACCAGGGTAACGGCCAGAATCAGCAGCGCGCCCAGCAGTCCCAGATGGGCGCGCACCGGCAGGTCGTCGGCGGCAGCGCTGACGGCACCTGTGGCAAAAATGAGTACCGGCACAACAATGGGGAACACCAGAATGGACAGCAAAACGCTGCCGCGGTTCGTTCCCAGTGTAAGCGCTGCGGCCAGGCCACCGACCAGGCTCAGTATGGGCGTGCCCAGTACCAGGCTGGCCAAAAGAACGGGCAGGGCATGGTCGGGCAGATAGAGCATTTCGGCGGCCAGGGGCGCCAGCACGATCACCGGCACGCCGGTGATCAGCCAGTGACTGAACAGCCGGATTCCAACCAGAGAAACCGGAAAGTGGCCGCCCACCCACCATTGTTCCAGCGTGCCGTCGTCCAGGTCGGGGCGAAACAGCTGATCGAGCGGCAGCAGGCTGGCCAGCAGGGCGGCCACCCATATCATGCCGGGCGCGATGCTTGACAGCAGGTTGGGGCCGGGCCCAATGCCCAGCGGCACCAGAATGATGACGGCAAACAGAAAGATCAGCGGCATCAGCGATTCGCCGCCGTGGCGTACGGCCAGGCGCAGGTCGCGCAGCAAAAGGGCACGCATGGCGTTCAGCTTCATGAAAGCGCCCGAAAACGTTTGACAACAAGCTGCTGCGCGCTGGATTTAACCTGCGGCAGGCGCTGGTGGGTGGACAAGACCACCGCGCCATCGCGACCGAGGTGGCTGGCCAGAAGTTCATCCACCAGCCCGCAGCCGCGATCGTCCAGGCTTGCGTAGGGTTCGTCGAGAATCCATATGGCGGTGGGTGCCACAAGCAGGCAGGCCAGGCCAAGCCGGCGTTTCTGGCCGGCCGACAGCGTGCTGGCCGGGCGCAGCCCGTGGCCCGCAAGCCCAACGCGTGCCAGCGCCGCGTTGGTGTCCATGCCGCTGCGGCTGGGAGCAAAGCGGCGTCTGAAATCCAGGTTTTCGCGACAGGTCAGCTCGGATTTGACGGCGCTGCCGTGGCCCATGAATGAAATACCGGCGCGGCGCGTCACGCGTCCGGAAGACGGGCGCAAAATGCCGGCCAACAGGCGCAGCAGGGTGGTTTTGCCGGCGCCGTTGTCGCCGCGAACCACCGTCATTCCGCCGCCGCAGACCTCGATATCAACGGGCTGGAACACCGGCTCTCCGGCACGCGAAAAAGTTGCCTGTTGTGCAGACAAAAGGACGCGCATCAGAACGCACACTCCGCCCATTCGGGCAGGCTTGATGGCCAGCCGGGGCCGTACAGGCGCAGCCGGGCGCGGTCGCCGGGAAGGCCGCACAGGGCGGCTGCCTGGCCGAACCGGTCTGCCAGGCGGTCAAGCTGGTCCAGGGTGATGTCCGCGATCAGCGCGGACGGTTCATCGGGCCAGCTGCCGGCCGGATCGCGGTTGATGGCTGGCCATGAATCAAGCGCCTTGCGGTCAAGCTCTTCAAGCAGCTGCCGGTGGCGGCGGCGGTTGTGCCTGTCCTCCAGAAGATGTGCGCCGGGATTGCAGGCGGTGAGGATGGCCCACGGCCGGCCGCCAATGACCGTATCCAGCGCGGGATTCTTTTTGCCAACCTGCAGCGACAGCGGACCGGATGCAAGCATTGCCACATAATCAGCTTGCGAAAAAGCATCAAGCAGGTGTTTTTTGCGCGCGCTGACGGCCTGGGCTGACATGACTGGTGCAGTGATTGGGTGCAAGGTCGGATTGCCGGCGTAGTATTCTACCGCGTAGAGCGGCCCGGACTTGAATCAAATCGGGTCGAAACATTTCAACATGAGCTGATTTGCGGTGTCTGAAAAAAATTACGACTTTGACCTGTTTGTTATCGGAGCCGGTTCGGGTGGCGTGCGCGCCTCGCGCATGGCGGCCGGTCACGGTGCCCGGGTGGCCATTTGTGAAGAATCGCGCGTCGGCGGAACCTGCGTCATCCGCGGCTGTGTGCCCAAAAAGCTGTTGGTGTATGCCTCGAAATTTTCCGAATATTTTGAGGATGCGGCCGGCAACGGCTGGAGTGTTGGCGAAACCGGGTTTTCCTGGCCCGCGCTGATTGCGGCAAAGGACAGGGAAATCGATCGCCTCAATGCCATCTATCACCGCTTGCTGGACAATGCCGGCGTGCGGCTCTTCAAGGGGCGCGGACGGCTGGTTGACCGCCATACGGTGGAAGTGGACGGCAAGCGCTATAGCGCCGCAACCATACTGATTGCCACCGGCGGCCGCCCCTGGGTGCCGGACATTCCCGGGGCGGAGCTGGGCATTACCTCCGACGAGGCCTTTCATCTCGACGAGCTGCCGGCGCGCACCCTGGTTGTGGGCGCGGGCTATGTGGCCGTGGAGTTTGCGGGCATATTCAACGGTCTGGGCAGCAAGGTGACGCTTGCCTACCGTCGCGATCTGATTCTGCGCGGCTTTGATGACGATTTGCGCGCTGCGGTGGATGCCGGCATGCGCGGGCGCGGCGTTGACATTCGCTATCAGCTTTCACCTGCTCGCCTGGAGCGTGGCGATAACGGCATCCAGGTGACTTTTTCAGATGACAGTGAGCAGACATTTGACTGCGTCATGTTTGCCACCGGCCGCTCACCCTATACGTGGGATCTCGGGCTGGAGGAGGCCGGTGTGCAAACCGGAACCGGCAACCGCATCGAGGTGGATGAGTACAGCCGCACCAGCGTTGACAACATTTTTGCCGTGGGCGATGTGACCGACCGCGTCAATCTGACCCCGGCCGCGCTGCTTGAAGGACATTCGTTTGCCGACACCCGCTTTGGCGGGATGGACCGGCCGGTGGATCACGCCAATATTCCCGCAGCCGTTTTCAGCCAGCCGGCAGCGGCCACTGTGGGCCTGACCGAGGCCGAAGCGCGCAAGAAACATGATGATGTAGTCATCTACCGGTCACGCTTCAGGCCCATGATGTACAGCTTGAGCGGACGCGATGAACAGTGCATGATGAAGCTGGTTGTTGACGGCGACAGCGATGTGGTGCTGGGTTGCCATGTGGTGGGCGCCGATGCGCCCGAAATCATCCAGGGCTTTGCCGTTGCCGTGCGCGCCGGCCTGACCAAGGCCGACTTCGACCGCACGGTGGGCATACACCCCAGCAGCGCCGAAGAGCTGGTCACCATGCGCCAGCCGGTTGAGTCGTAGCGCTGCTTCTGTCTTTTTTCGGTACCGGGACTATTGTGAAAAACATGAATAAAACCAGATTGTTGTTCTCTGTGCTGGCGCTGCTTGTTTGGGGAGGCGGCCACGCGGCATATGCCGGGGTCGCTGTGGTGCCCGGCAAGTGGATTGTCGAGCTTGAATCACCGCCGGCGCTGGAGTATGAAGGCCGCACGGACCTGGCCTTGCAGTCGGCAGACGGCAGCACGCGCGCAAGCGCTGCGCCGACGGGCGCCACCGCGCCTCATGTCACCGGAGAGCGCTACAGCGTGCACGCGCCTGCAGTACAGGCCTATACGGCTTTTCTGGACGATGAGCGCTCACACTTTCTTGACGAGGCCGGCTTTGCTCTGGGTCGCCAGCTGCAGCCCGATCACGTCTACCGTCACACGCTCAATGGTTTTTCAATCGAGCTCAGCGATGAGGAAGCCGAGCGCCTGGGCCAGCTTCCCGGAGTGCGCTCGGTGCAGCCTGTTCTTGCCTATGAGCTGCATCTGGATTCCGGGCCCGAAGTCATTCACGCCACCGATGTGCATGCAGGCCTGCCCGGCGTGCCGGCCAACGGCGGAGAGGGCGTGGTCATCGGCATTGTTGACAGCGGCATCAACTGGGACCATCCGTATTTTTCCGATGCAGCGCTGGGCAGCTTCAGTTTTTCCAATCCCTACGGCCGTTTTCTGGGCGAGTGCGCCGACGGCAATGCGCAGTGCAACAACAAGCTGGTGGGCGTGTATGAGTTTACCGATGAAGGCGACAGAAACGGCAAGGACCTGAACGGCCACGGCACGCACGTGGCTTCCATTGCCGCCGGGGTACCGGTGAACTTGAGCAGCAGCGGTTACACCTATCGGACCACCGGCGTGGCGCCGCACGCCAATATCATTTCGTACAAGGTTTGCGTGGAAACGGAAGATAAAAAGACCTCGTGCAGCGGAGAAAGCATTGTGGCGGCGTGGGAACAGGCCCTTGCCGACGGGGTTGATGTGATCAATTTTTCCGTGGGCAGCGACTCACAGCCCAGTCCCTGGGAGTCCAGCCTGCCCCTGTTGCGCATGTTCAGCGCCGGCATCACCTTCGTCAACTCGGCCGGCAACAGCGGCCCCGGCTACGGCACGGTTGGCTGGCCCGCCAATGCGCCCTGGGTGTTTTCGGTCGGCAACAGCACCCACAGCCGCACCACCACGGAGCGGGCCACTGTGGCCGGTCTGGAAAACATTGCGCTGGTCTATGGAGACGGCAGCCGGTTGTCCGCAGCCGTCAGCGGCCCGCTTGTTGCGGCCGATGAATTGGGCGATGATGATCTTGGCTGCGCTCGTTTCCCGGGCGGTTCACTTGATGGCGCTGTTGTGCTGATACAGCGCGGTGAGTGCAGCTTTGGCGAAAAGGTTGGCCACGCCGCCGATGCTGGTGCGGCTGCCGTGCTGGTTTACAACAATGTCCAGGGGCCGCCCATTACCATGGCCGAAGTCAGCGGCCACGGCATCCCGGCCGCCATGATGAGCCGCGCCGATGGTCTGGCGGTGCGCGATGCCATGGCTCGCCATAGCAGCCCCACGGCCATCCTGGTGAGGGGGAGCATCATTCAAAAGAACAAGGCCTGGCAGGATCAGATCACCGCATCCAGTTCGCGCGGGCCCGTGTCTCCGTCCGGTCTGATGAAGCCCAATGTGGTGGCGCCGGGCACAAGTGTTCTGGGCGGCTATTATGAAGGCAGCCCGCCGTACGCATTTATGACAGGCACATCCATGGCCAGTCCACACGTGGCCGGTGCCGTGGGGCTGCTCAAATCCCTGTATCCGGACTGGACGCCGGACATGCTGCAGTCGACGCTGGAAACCACGGCTGAAACTGCACCGGTTCTTTGGGATCTTGAGCCCGCATCGGCCTTTGACCGCGGCAACGGACGCATTCGCGTTGATCTGGCCGCGCAGGCCGGTTTGTACCTGCCAGTCTCCATGGCCGATTTTATTCAGGCCAATCCCGCCGTTGGAGGCAACCCCGAAGATCTCAACCTGGCCGGAATATTGACGGAATCCTGCAGCCCCGACTGCTCTTTCAGGCGCACGGTCAAAGCCATACACAGCGGCGAATGGAAAGTGGCCACAGGCGGTGATCTGGACATTGCTGTCTCACCGTCCAGCTTTTCGCTTGCCGAAGGCGCATCCCGAACCCTTGATATCAAGGTGAGCGCCGGCAGCAGCCAGGCCGGTACCCTGGCCGAAGGCTACATTGAGCTGGTTCCACGGCATTCGGGCGCTGTTCCCCAGCGGCTTCAGGTTGCAGTGGGCTCGCCCGGGTTTGAGTTTGAGGAGCCGATTGACTGGGTGGTTTACAGCAATCGCGAGCGGCGCGTTGAAACCATCAGCCTCGGGGCCGTGAGCGAGCTGGAAATTCACGCCAGCGACCCTGTGCTGCCCGAGCGCGAAAGCTTTGAGCTCAGAGAGGATTCATCGCCCGACAAGCCCTACACGGGCTCTTCCGGCCGCAGGACTTTCCTTGTGGATGTTCCCGAAAGCGCGCTGGTGCTGACCGCCGGGCTGGTATCGACATCGGCTGAGGCGGTCTCCGTGTTTGTCGGCCGCGATGGCAACGGCAACGGAAAGGCTGATGAATCCGAGGAGTACTGCGCAGCAGTGGGCGAAGATGCCAAAGAACCCTGCGTGATAGAGCTGCCCGAAGCCGGCACCTGGTGGGTCATGGTGCAAAACCGCAGCGCATCAAAGACCGGTGCCAGCGACGACATTGAAATTGAATATGCGGTGCTGGCCGCCGACAGCGGCAGCGGCTTTGTCGTCAGCGGGCCCGGGCAGCACGCCGGTGGTGAGCTTGACCTGTTGCTGTCGCTGGATGCACCGGGCCTGCTCAAGGACAGGCAATATGTCGCTGCGGTGGGACTGTCCCGGTCCGGCGATCTGCCGGGAAGCCTGGGCGTGCAACCGGTGCGCATCAAGCGCGTGGGCGACAACCGTCCTCAGCCCACGGCGCTGTTTGACGGCGAGTCCCTGCCGGTGGTGATTCCCGGCAAGAAGGTTCACGATCTTTTGTTTGTGGACGTTTCGCCCGGTGCCACGGGGCTTGAGGTTGAAATCAGCGGCCAGACGGGGATTTCCGGCCAGCTTTTCCGGCTTGATCATGACGAGGTGGCCGACGCTGCCCCCGGCACGCCGCCGGCCCCGACCGACGGTGCGCTTGATGAGGGCCGGGACGCCGGCTCGGGCTTTGTGCTTGGGCATTCCTCGTCCTCGGGCATTTCTGCCGGCCGCTACTACGTG
>DATGSU010000075.1:0-3186 GCA_035302305.1 Wenzhouxiangella sp.
TGAATCGGTGCGCCGCGAAAAGATGGAAAAGGCCGAAGCGCGCCGCAAGCGCAAGCTTGGCCGCTCCAACGAGCTGGCGCTGGAAGCCGGCGAACAGCCCGAAGACCCGGCAGTGGCGGATGAAGAAGAGGAAGAGGAGGAGGACGACGACGGTGAGGACGACGGGCCCGATCTTTTCCTGAAAGAATCCGCGCGCATCATGGCCGACCTTATCGCGCTCGACCGCAAGCAGCTGCTGGCCCACCACCTCAAGGACTGACCGGCCCGTGGCTTGCGCCACCGGCGCCCGTAACAACACAGCAGCGCCGGTCGCGCGCGTGGCGGTGCCCGTGCCGCTGCCGCAGCTGTTCGACTATCTGCCGCCGGCCGGCCAGGCGCTGCCCGCTGTGGGCAGCCGCGTGCTGGTGCCTTTCGGGCGCCGCCGGCTGGTCGGGCTGGTGGTCGAACACGGCCCGTCCGATGCCCGCCACCGGGCCGCGCTCAAGCCCGTCGAGCGCGTTCTCGACCCCGCACTGATATCACCCGCCCAGCTGGAGCTGGCCCGGCGCGTCAAGCGCTACTGGGTTTTTGCGCCCGGCGAACTGGTCAACCTGCTGCTGCCCGGCGCCCTGCGGCGCACCAAGCCTTTCCAGGCACCGCCGCCGTCCTTTTTAAGCCTGACAGAACAGGGTCGCGCTGCCAGCCTCAAGCGCGCGCCGCGCCAGGCCGAGGTGCGCAAACACCTGCTCGACGGCCCGCTGGCGGTGGCCAGGCTGCGCGAGCTCAGCGGCGCCAGCACACAGGTGCTGGCCAGCATGAAAAAAGCGGGGCTGGTCCAGGCGCTGCATCACCCGCCGCCGGCCGCGCCCAGAGCGGGCCCGGAACTCAACGCCGGGCAGCGCGCTGCGGCTGCCGCTGTTTTGCGCCGGCGGCGCGGGTTTCACGTATTCTTGCTGGCCGGTGTCACCAGCTCCGGAAAAACCGAAGTCTATCTGCGCATTGCGCGCCAAATTCTGCAAACCGGCCGTCAGGTTCTGGTTCTGGCGCCCGAAATCGGTCTGGCGCCCCAGCTGGTGCGGCGCATAGAATCGCGCCTGGGCTGCGCCGCCTGGCTGTACCATTCCGGCCTCAGCGAGGGCGAGCGTCTGGCCACCTGGCAGGCGGCCCGCTCGGGCGCGGCGCGGGTTGTTGTCGGCACCCGCTCGGCGGTTTTCCTGCCGCTGCTGCGCCCCGGGCTCATTGTGGTGGACGAGGAACACGACAGCTCGTTCAAGCAGGCCGAAGGCGCGCGCTACCACGGCCGCGACGTGGCCGTGCTGCGCGCCCGCCAGGAAAACATTCCCGTTATTCTCGGCTCGGCCACGCCGTCGCTTGAAAGCCTGCACAACGTCGACCGGCAGCGCTACACGCTGCTCGAGCTGCCGCGCCGCGCCGGTGCCGCCCGGCCGCCCCGGCTGCATGTCATCGACCAGCGCGGCAGCAAATCGGCCGTTCATCCGCAGCTGCTGTCGGCCCTGCAAAAGCACCTCGGCCAGGGCGGGCAGGCGCTTGTTTATCGCAACCGGCGCGGCTATGCGCCCGTGCTGATGTGCAGCGAATGCGGCTGGCAGGCCGACTGCCAGCGCTGCAGTGCCCATCTGACCTGGCATCGCCACGACCGCTGGCTCAAATGCCACCACTGCGGCAGCCAGCGGCGCGAGCCGCCGCGCTGCCCCGACTGCCAGTCGCCGTCCCTGTTTGCCCTGGGCGCCGGCACCGAGCGGCTTGAAGAGCAGCTGGCCGAAGCATTTCCCGACGTGCCCGTGCGCCGTGTCGACCGGGACGTCATGAGCGGCAAACACGATTTTGAAAGCCTGCTTGAGGAAGTGCGCGCCGGCCAGCCGTGCATTCTTGTCGGCACGCAAATGCTCGCCAAGGGCCATCACTTGCCCAATGTCACCCTGGCGGCGGTGGTCGATGTGGACCAGGCGCTTTTCAGCGCCGACTTTCGCGCGCCCGAACGGCTGGGTCAGACGGTGGCCCAGGTGTCGGGGCGCGCCGGGCGCGGCGCCGGCGGCGGAGAGTTTCTGCTGCTCACCCGCCATCCCGAACACGCCCTGGTGCAGTCGCTGCTCGAAAAAGACTATCTGAACTGGGTCAGGCCGCTGCTGGCCGAGCGCCGCGATGCCCTGCTGCCGCCCGCGCGCGCGCTGGCCCTGGTGCGCGCCCAGGCGCATGATGCCGAAGTCGCCCGGCGGTTTTTGCGCGAAGCACGCGCTGTTCTGGCCAACCGGGAAGTGGAAATCATCGGCCCGCTGCCAGCCGTTCTGGAGCGGCGCGGCGGCTACTGGCGGTTTCAGCTGTGGCTGCAGGCGCAGTCGCGTCCGCGTCTGGCGCATTATCTGTGGCAGTCCCTGCCCGCGCTCCATCGCCTGCCGTCAGCGCGCCGCGCGCGCTGGCATATCGACATGGACCCGCTGGAGCTTTAGCGGCCGGTCAAAGACCCGCCGCGTTCAGCCGTCGGAATCCTCGCTTTTCTGGCGCGCCTTGCGGGGCGGGTTGACCCACCTGACATCCACGCCCTGAATGCGCGCCTTGTGTTCCACCGCGGAAATATAGCGGCTGTCCTGTGTGGTGGGCGAGCGGTGCTCGGAAACGCTGGCGCAGCCGGCCAGCAGGGCCGCAGCAATAAGGAGGGCAAAAAGACCAATCAGACCACGCATTGGAACCTCCTCGTCAAAATGACGTCAAAGGCATGTTCTGCAGGTGTATAGACCAATATGTCGCCCCGGCGTTCATCTGTCAAACGGCCGCCAGCCGGCTGTCTGCCGGCGGCCTGTTTTCCGGGTGGCCGAGGCAGGCAATTCTCCGGGACACGCGCCGGTTAGCCATCGGGCGGCATTTTGCTTGCAATTCGCTGCGGAATAAATCACAATAGCCGGCTACTTTCAGTTATATCAGTGCAGGAATCGCGAGCATGAAAGCCGATATCCATCCCGAATACCGCGAAGTCATTTTTCAGGATCTGTCCAGCGACCTGATCTTCAAGACGCGTTCGACCATCCATAGCAAGGAAACCATCAAGTGGGAAGACGGCAACGAATACCCGCTGGTCAAGGTTGAGGTGTCGAGCAAGTCGCATCCGTTCTACACCGGCAAGCACAAGATCATGGACTCCGGCGGCCGCGTCGACCGCTTCAAGCAGCGCTACGCCAAAAAGTAAGCGCC
>DATGSU010000076.1:0-15010 GCA_035302305.1 Wenzhouxiangella sp.
GTGTTGTCAACAATTCGCGAACAGCGTGAGGAAGGCAAAGTTGCAGGATGATCTCTTTTTAAAAATAATCAATCGTGAACTGCCCGCCGATATCGTCTATGAGGATGACGATATTCTGGCGTTTCGCGATATCAACCCGGCTGCCCCGGTGCATGTTCTGGTGATTCCCAAACGCCATATCGCCACCACCAACGATCTGGCATCCGACGATGCCGAACTGGTCGGCAGGCTGGTGCTGACTGCGCAGAAAATTGCCGTGCAGGAAGGCGTGGCCGAGGACGGCTACCGCCTGGTGTTCAACTGCAATGAAAAGGGCGGGCAGTCGGTTTATCACATTCATTTGCACCTGCTGGCCGGCCGTCATCTCGACTGGCCGCCGGGCTGAAGCGCAAAGCGGCTGTCTCAGCCCATTTCGGTTTCCGGCAGGCGGGCGCTCATCCACGCCCCGGCCAGCCCCATTGCGGCCAGAATCAGAATGACCCCGGACACGCCCACAAGCGGCACCAGGGCGCCGACACTGCCGGTCAGCAGCAGCACAACGCCAATCACGGTGTTGCTGACGGCAACGTAGTCGGTGCGCCTGTTGCCGCCGGCCATGTCGACAATATAGGTCTTGCGCCCCAGCCGCACGCCGGCATGGGCAATGGAAAGCATGAAAAAGAAGGCCGGATAGAGCCAGTTGGTGCCGGCCAGGCCGGGCAGGGCGTTGATGAGGGCAACCAGCACAATGCCAACGCCTGCGGCCGCGGCACCGGCGACAATCATCACGCGGCGGCTGGAAATGTCGGCAAAATGCCCCCAGAAAGGCGCTGAAACCAGGCTGGCCGCGCCGTCGGCAATAACAAACAGCCCCAAAACAAGGAATGTTCCCGACGTGTTTTGGTGGGCCAGCATAATGATAAACGGCGCTGTCAGGGCCGAGCACAGCAGCAGCGAGCGGGCCAGGATAAAGCGCCGGAAATGACGGTCGCTGCCCAGCAGGCCCATGCGCCTGAAGGCTTCGGTTATTGCATTGCCGCCGCCGCCGGTGGCGCCCGGGAATTCACGAATCATGCCGTAGCTGACGGCCGCCAGCAGCCACAGGGCCGCCGCCACCGACAACAAAACCAGGTAGGTCTTTCCGGCGCCGCTGTCATTGGTGTCCAGCAGCAGCGAAACGCCCACGCCGATGGTAATAAAGCCGGCCAGGAACTCGGACCAGCCGCTGACCCGGCCGCGCCTGGTTTTGGGCACCGTCTTGCCGAGCACGTCCTTGGAAGAGACCGAACACAGGCCGCGCGCCAGGCTGAACAGAACCAGCGCAGAGAGCAGCCCGATGCCGGCCGCCGTGCCGTTGAGGGCAAGCGCAACCAAAACCATGCATATCACGGCCACGGCCTGCAGCACGCTGCCGGCCACAAAAATCCATTTTCTGACGGGCTGGCGGCGCACATAGCTGGCAATAAAAAGCTGCGGAATCAGCGATCCGGATTCGCGCACCGGAACAAGAAAGGCCGTAAATACCGCCGGCGCCGACAGCGCGGAAAGCAGCCAGGCGAGCACCGTTTTGGGGTTGGCGATGGAGTCTCCCAGCTTGGTGAAAAACTGGGTTGTGATCTGCAGCAGGAAGTTTCCGGCGACCACCTGACAGGCATCGTCATCAATGTCGGTGCACACGCGGGCGTCTTCTTCATTGACCAGCAGCTGGTAGACATTGTCCAGCCGCCGGCTCTTGAACACCTTCTCAATCACGGCCGGTGCCCGGGCTTCGCGTTCATTCGGCATTTTCATCTTCATCTTCGGGGGGCAGCCAGGGGGTTACATGCAGCAGAACGCCCAGCCAGCCGGAGTCAAAGTATTCAAGCCGGCCCGACCGGATGGCGCGGGATTCATCCAGGTGATGAGTCAGGTACGTGGTTTGCTCCAGGGGCGTAAAAATCCGCGTTTCCGGCCGCTGCTCCGGCAGGCGCCAGGCAAGATTGATATCGGCATGCACATGCCGCTGCCGGCGCAGGCGCACCGTGCCATCCAGGCGATAGTGCATTTCGGGGAACAGCTCGTCCGCCCGTGTCACCGGCTTGCCGTCGCGGACTATCCGGCCCGTGGGCGACAGGCTGATCCAGCTGGCCGCCAGCAAATGGTCGTCGTGCACTCTGACGCCCGGGGCCGAGCGGCCGGTCTCGACGGGCTGGTACCAGGCGCTCCAGGCCAGCAGGTCAAAGGCGCCGGAGCGGGCCAGCTTTTGGCGCGCCGCTTCGGCGGGCCCGGTCAGCGTATCGAGCGCAACCCATGTTTCCGGCAGCACCAGGAATTCACCGTCCGGCCGGTCACTGTCTTCAAGGCTGGCGAGCGTGTCCATGATGTGCAGGGCAGCGGCAAGATCGGGGTCTTCCTCGTTGTGATCCTGCTGTTTGCCGGAGTATGCAGCCAGGGCCGGATCCAGCGCCCCGGCGTGACTTTCAAGGCCGGTTTCGGGCCAGGCATCGGACTGCCCGCCGGCATGGGTGAAGACAAGCACTTCCACCCTGTAGATGTCGGTCTCCTCCTGCGCCGGGGCGGCAGTGGCGCCAAACAGGCACAAAAACAGAAAGAGGCGCTGGAATCCGATCGGCATTTTCATGGTTGCAGAGTTTACCCCAACCGGGCTGCAGCCGGCGACAGCGCAGGTTTCTGCCATAAAAAAAGCGGGCCGCAGCCCGCTTTCAGGAATGGTTTTTGGAGTTCAGTAACCGCTGGGTTCTACCGACACGCGCACCTGAATGGTATCGCCGGGCGGGTGGTTCATGGTGGTGCGGTGCAGGCGGCCGTTGTATTCATAGGTCACCCGATAGCCGCGCTCCACAGTGCGCTCGCGCCAGCTGCGCTCGGTGTGGCATTGCGTGCGGGTTGACGGTACAACGCGCTTGCCGCTGGAAGAGTCGTGGGCAATCGAGCCGCCCAGGGCCGCGCCGGCAACCGTGGCTGCGCGGCGGCCGCTGCCCCCGCCAAACTGGTTGCCCACCACGCCGCCGACAATGGCCCCCAAAATGGTCGGCGTGTGCGAATGACGCTTTTCAACCAGCACCTCCTGCTGCCGGCACACTTCACGATCAACGGGCGTACGCTCAATGTCCACAATGGGCTGCACATCCACCACCCGGGCGGTTTCATAACTGGTGCTGCCGGCCAGGGCCAGGCCGCTCAGACAGAAGAACGGGATTGCCAGTAACAGTCTTTTGTCAAACATTTCAATTCTCCGTTTTGGTTGAGCGCCGTTTTGTCAGCGTTGGCCATAGATTAGGCAATCGCGACTTAATCGACTCTGAATAACGCAGCGGCCGGGGTGCAAGGGCAGGGCGCCGGCGTTGCCTGCAGGCCCGCGCCTGGTTTTCAGGCGGGCTGAGAACGCCTGGCGCTGATATCCACCAGCATGTGGTGCAGTGCGACCACCCTGTCGCGGAGCTCTTCCAGTGAGCCGCTGTTATCAACAACGTGATCGGCCACTTCAAGGCGCCGCGCGCGGCTGGTCTGGGCATCGAGCATGGCGCGGGCCTGCTTTTCATCCATGCCGCTGCGGCGCATCAGTCGCTCCACCTGGGTTTGCTCGTCGACATCGACCGTGACGATGCAGTCCGCATCTTCAAACAATCCGGACTCAACCAGCAGCGGCACCACCAAAAGCACATAGTCGGCCTCGGCCTGCTGTGCGATTTCATGACGCGCCTGTTTTTCTATAAGGGGGTGAAGAATGGCTTCCAGCCGGGCGCGCCTTGACGGACTGGAAAAAACCAGCTTGCCGAGCCGGGCACGATTAAGGCTGCCGTTTTCATGCAGCACGCCGGGGCCGAATTCAGCCACCACCCGGGCCAGGCCCGGGCTTGCAGGTGCCACAACCTGCCGTGCGATTACATCGGTGTCCACAACCGGCACGCCCAATTCCTCCAAAATGCCCGAAACAGCGGACTTGCCGCTGGCCACACCGCCCGTCAGAGCGACAAGCATGGCTGAGCCGGGCCCGGAGTGACGCTGTATGCTTGCTGGAGTTTCAGTCATGTTTGCCGCATGCGTGTATAAAGACTGTAGCGGCAAGTGTAACCCTGGCTGCAGGCGGCGGCCATGCCGGCAAGGCAAGCGATTGAATATCATGAAAGTTTGCCGTCGCGGCCACTTTAAAAGTGTATGGGCTTGCGCTAAGCTAGCCGCTTGTGCTGAATATCGCGATAAAGGAGCGCTTCTGTGATAAATGTCCTGATCGTTGATGACCATGATCTGATGCGGATCGGACTGAAGGGAATTCTTGGGCAGGACAACCGCATCAAAGTGATTGGGGAGGCAGCTTCAGGAGAGGATGCCATTCGTCTGTCGAGGCAGCTGAAACCCGACGTTGTTCTTATGGATCTGGGCCTGCCGGGCATTTCGGGCCTTGAATCAACAGAGCGTATTCTCAAGGCCCAGCCGCAGATTCGTATTGTTGTGCTGACTGCTCACAGCGAGCCGCCGCTGCCGGCCAGGCTGCTGGATTCGGGCGCCAGCGGTTATTTGACCAAGGCGTGCAATGCCGATGAGCTGGTGGAGGCGGTTCATGCAGTGTCGCGCGGCGAGCGCTATATTGGCGCCAATATTTCACAGCAGCTGGCGCTTTCGCTGCTGCCCGGCGCCTCCAAAACACCGTTTCAGGAATTGACCGCAAGAGAGCTTGAGGTGGCCCGCATGCTCATGCAGGGCATGAGGGCCAAGGTTATAGGCGAGACGCTGAGCATCAGCCCCAAGACCGTTGCAACCTACAAATACCGGGTTTACGAGAAAATTGATGTCAGCAACGAAGTTGAGCTGCTGAGGGCAGCGCTCAGGCACGGGATGGTCACCGACGTATAACCGCTGCCGACTGGCGCAGGAAGTCTGCGCGGGCCGGGGCCCGCGCAGTGGAGTCAGTCAGACTGTTTCAGCCGGTAGATGCCGCCACCCTCCGGGATGGCAGTGCCTGCAGCCGGCTTGCTGTCGGGCTGCCTTTCCGAAGAGGGCTTCTGCCCGGCCTTCCTGGAGCGGTCCTGGGCAGCCGCATCTTTCTTGTCGGATGCGGATTGGTCGGACCTGGCCTTTTCAGGCCTGGCCTGTGCAGCTCCGGCTTCGTCAGGCCTTGATGGCGCCTTGCCGCCTTCTTTTCGGGCGCCCGCACCGCGCTTGTCATCTTGCGGCGACTTTTCGCTTTTTGTTGCTGGCCGTCCGGCATCCTTTTCCTGACGCGCGGGCGACCGCTGTTCGGCAGCAGCGGGTTTTTGCTCCCCGGCCCGGGAAGGTCCCGGATCCTGTCCGGGCCTGTCCTGACCGCCGGCCGCAGGCTTGTCGCTGGTCGTGGCCTGCTCAGATCTGCCGGTACGGCGCTGTTCTTCAGGCGCCTGGCGGCGCGCAGGCCTGTTCTGTTCGCTCGCGCCCTGCCTGGGCCTGCTTTCACGGGACGTATCTGCTGCCGGCTGTCGTTCGCCGGCCCGGTCTTGTCCGGAGCGCTGACGGTCGGATCTGCTGGACTGGTCCTGCGCCTGGTCAGGGCTTGAGCGCGGCTTGTTCTGGCCGGGCTTTTGCTGTTCGGGTTGTTTGCGGTCATCTCCGGGCCGCGAACCACGCGCAGGCTGCCGCCCCCGGCCTGACGCCTGCTGTTGCTGCTGCCGGTTTTCACCCTGTTGTTCAGACCGGCCTGATCTTGAGCGGCGTCGACGGCCGCCGCGACGGCCGCGGGTGGTCTTCTTTTTGGACGCTTTTTTCTTGCCTGCCTTTTTGCCGCCGGGCCTGTCATCTTCTTGCCTGCCGCGCCTGGATGAGGTTTTTTTCCTGGCTGCCTTCTTGCGTGTGGTCTTTTTTCTCTGGCGCCGTGAATGGGGCTGGCGCTGTCTGCGATCCTGCTGCTGGCGCCTGGCAGATTTTTTGGGGCGCGGCTTCTTCTTGCCTTCGGCTCGATCATCACCGGATCCCAGAAGGGCCGCCAGCCAGGCTTTCAGGCGCGCAAAAACACCTGTGGTGGTGGCAGCCGGAGCCGGGCTTTTGCGCGGCAGGCGGCCCACCGCTGCCGGCTCGGGTGCAGGGCCGGGGCGAGCCTCTGGCTGGGCAGGAAGATGTTCGAGCTCTTCGCCTGTAGCCAGGGCATAGCTTGGCTCATCAACGGTTTCGTTGGCGCGTATGCGCTGAACTTCAAAGCGCGGGGTCTCGAGCCAGCGGTTGGCGACCACGGTAATGCCGACCTTGGTGCGTGACTCGATTTCTTCGGTGGCCGGTCTTTTTTCGTTGAGCAAAAAGTTGGCCACTTCTATGGGCGCCTGCACGATCACGCGGGCCGTGTGTTCCTTCATGGCTTCTTCATCGGCCAGGCGCAAAATGGACAGCGCCAGGGACTCGATGGAGCGTATGGCGCCGTAGCCGTCGCAGCGCGGGCAGGTGATGTAGCTGGATTCGCCCAGCGAGGGGCGCAGTCGCTGGCGCGACATTTCCAGAAGACCAAAACGCGAGATGCGGCCGATTTGTACCCTGGCCTTGTCCTGGCGCATGGCATCGCGCAGGCGGGCTTCGACCTGGCGCTGGTTGTCGCGGTTCATCATGTCGATGAAGTCGATGACAATCAGCCCGCCAAGGTCGCGGATTCTCAGCTGCCGTGAAATTTCATCAGCGGCCTCAAGGTTGGTCTGAAGGGCAGTTTCCTCAATGTCGGCCCCTTTGGTGGCACGCGCCGAGTTGATGTCTATGGACAGCAGGGCTTCGGTGTGGTCGATGACGACAGCGCCGCCGGAGGGCAGGCGCACTTCGCGCGCAAAGGCCGATTCAATCTGGCTTTCGAGCTGGAAGCGGGAAAACAGGGGGGTGTCGTCGCTGTAGTATTTGAGCTTGCGCAGGTTGTGCGGCATGACCTGCTGCATGAACTCACGCGCATCGTTGGCGGCCGCCTCATCGTCAATGAGGATCTCACCAATATCCTCGCGCAGGTAGTCGCGCAGCGCGCGGATGATCAGGTCGCTTTCCTGGTAGATAAGGAAGGGCGCCTTTCTTTTGCCGGCTGCTTCCTGGATGGCGGCCCACAGCTGCAGCAGGTAGTCGAGGTCCCACTGCAGTTCTTCGCGGTCGCGCCCCACGCCGGCCGTTCTGACGATGCAGCCCATGCCGCCCGGGATTTCAATTTCATTGAGCGTGGCCAACAGTTCCTTGCGCTCATCGCGGGTGATTTGGCGAGACACGCCGCCGGCACGCGGGTTGTTGGGCATCAGCACCAGGTAGCGCCCGGCCAGGGAGATAAACGTGGTCAGCGCCGCGCCCTTGGTGCCGCGCTCTTCCTTGTCTACCTGGACAATGATTTCCTGTCCGCTGTGAACAGCGTCCTTGATGTCGACGCGCTCGCCGGACTCGAGAGCTTTGAGCGCGCTTGGGCTGAAATATTCACGGCTGATTTCCTTGAGCGACAGAAAACCGTGGCGCTCGGAGCCGAATTCGACAAAGCAGGCGCCAAGGCTGGGCTCGACGCGCGTGATGCGGCCCTTGTAAATGTTTGATTTCTTTTGTTCCTGGGCAGGAACCTCGATATCGAGGTCGAGCAGGGTCTGGCCGTCTGCTACGGCCACGCGCAACTCTTCAGGCTGAGTTGCGTTGATCAGCATGCGTTTCATTAGTTGTCCTCTCCGGCGCTCCGACCACTGCCGGGCAGCGGCCAGCCGGGATTTGACACCAGGATGATCTGAAATCATCGCCACTGGTAGGCGGCAGCCAAAAATAACCAGACAAGCCGGACAGGTTGCGTACCTTGCCGGAAAACCGGCCTGTTTCGCCGGTCTTTCCCGGTCCATCAATGGAACGGAAAGTCTGGTGGGCACGCAGACCTTAATGGCTGCGGGCCTCGGCGCCTGGCCCCTTCATGTGCTGACAGCGGCTGGGTCGAGAGCGCTAAATTTTTGTTACCGAAACCGCTGGCAGCTGTCATGAAATCCAGCGCCAGCGTTTCGCAATATTCATTTGCAGCCGGTGCGATGAAAACTGCAGGCGGCACGCAAATCCGAGTTGATCCCCCAGGGAGATCATCCGGCCAATTCCGGACGGATAAAAATCTGGTGGTGCGGCCGGTGAACGCCGCGTATCAGGCAACCGGGCCGGGCCTTGAAACGCCCCGAAACGGTTGCCGACAGGGCAAGTTTAAAGAAGCGGCATTCACGATCAAGCGCGCAATTGGCTGAAAATATGCCTCAGCCGCAAAGCTGGTTCTGTCCGCGCACCACAACATACATAGTTTATCATCAAACGCTTTGCAACAACAGGCGCCTGAACTGCAAAAGCCAGGCGGCAGCAATGAAGAAAACAGCGGGCAAAAGCAGCGTCAGATACATTCGGGTCGCGCCCGATCATGCCGGCCAGCGCCTTGACAACTATCTGATGGCAGCGCTTGAAGGCGTGCCCAGGTCGCTGGTCTACCGATTGGTCAGGACAGGACAGGTGCGCGTCAACAGCCGCCGCGTGCGGCCCATGGCCCGGCTTGAGGAAGGCGATGAGGTGCGCATTCCGCCGGTTGCCGTGCGCGAGCCGGAAGCACGGACTGTGCCCGACAGCGTGGTCGGGCAAATCAGGCGCAACATAATTGCACAGACCGAAGAGCTGGTTGTGATCAACAAGCCGGCCGGGGTGGCCGTGCAGGGCGGCAGCGGCTTGAGCTGGGGGCTGATGGACGTGCTGGCCCGGATTTTTGATGCCTGTTATCCCGTCCACCGGCTTGACCGTGCCACCAGCGGAGTGTTAGTGGTGGCGCGCAATCACGGGGCGGCGCGGCAGCTGTCCGATGCCTTCGCGCACCATCAGGTCGAGCGCCGCTACCTGGCGCTGATGCAGGGTGACCTGCCCGCCGGGCTGACCACCGTGGATCGGGCGCTGAAAAAAATTCGCGACCGCAGCGGGCAGCGCAGGGTGATTGCGGCCAAAGACGGGCGCCGCGCGGTGACGCATTTCAGGCGGGTTGAAAAACTGAACGGCTACAGCCTGGCGGAAGCGCGGCTGGAAACCGGACGCACGCACCAGATCCGCGTTCACGCAGCGTCCATTGACCACGCCCTGGTTGGCGATCAGCTTTACAACCGGCAGCCGGCGCCGGCCGGGCTCAAGCGCATGTTTTTGCACGCCAGCAGTCTTGAGTTGCCCTGGCCGGTCAGGCGCTGCTACAGTGCGCCGTTGCCCGATGAGCTGACCGCGCTGATTGACGGCCTGCGGCAGTCTTCGTCGTGATGCACAAGGAGTGCGCCTGACCATGTATCACCCTTTGAGCATTTTTGTCGGCCTGCGCTATCTGCGCGCCAAGCGCAGCAATCACTTCATTTCGTTCATTTCGCTGGTGTCCATGGGCGGCATCATGATTGGGGTCATGACCCTGATTACTGTTTTGAGCGTGATGAACGGGTTTGAAACCGAGCTGCGCGAGCGCATTCTGGACATGGTGGCCCACGCCACCATAGAAGGCTACGAGCGGCGACTGCCCGACTGGGAGACGCTGATCGGCCAGGTTCATGAACATCCGCGCGTGGTGGGGGCGGCGCCGTATGTCGAGCAGGAAACCCTGATTCGCGGGCGCGCCACGGCCGGTGCCCAGGTGAGGGGCATTGACCCGGACCTGGAGCCCGAAGTGTCGGAAATCGGCCAGCTGATGCACCGTGACGACCTGCACGCGCTTGAGTCGGGCCGGTGGCAGGTGCTGCTTGGCGGTGGGCTGGCGGCCAGGCTGGGCGTGCGCGAAGGCGACCAGGTCACCATTTTTGCGCCGGAGATTCGCACCACACCCGCCGGCGTGTCGCCCCAGGTGCGGCGTTTTACCGTGGCCGGCATTTTCGAGGCCGGCGTTCACCAGTACGACACCGCGCTGGCCGTGGTGCACTACAAGGATGCCCAGCGGCTTTTCAGGCTGGGCGATGACGTCAGCGGCATCCGCCTGAAGTTTGACGACATGATGCGGGCACGTTCCATTGCCATGCAGATTGACGAGGAGATCGGCGGCTTTCACCGGGTGCGCGACTGGACGCTGCAGCACGCCAACTATTTCCGCGCCGTCAGCACCGAGAAGACGGTGATGTTCATCATTCTTTCGCTGATTGTGGCGGTGGCGGCCTTCAACATCATTTCCACCCTGGTCATGGTGGTCACCGACAAGCAGGCCGATATCGCCATTCTCAAAACCATGGGAATGGGGCCGCGGCGCATCATGGCCATTTTCATGGTTCAGGGTTCCCTGATCGGCATCATCGGCACATTTCTGGGCATAGTGGCCGGCGTGCTTCTGGCGCTTAACGTCGAGCAGGTGGTCGGCCTGGTCGAGCAGATTCTCAGCATCGATTTTCTGTCGGCCGATGTGTACTACATCAGCGATTTGCCGTCGGAGCTGCGCGCCGGCGATGTGGCGCGCTTTGGTGCCCTGGCGCTGGCGCTGTCGCTGCTGTCGACCATTTATCCCGCCTGGCGGGCGGCCCGAACCCAGCCGGTGGAGGCGCTGCGTCATGAATGATGTTGTCATCAGGGCCCGGGGGCTGGAAAGATCCTTCGCCCAGGCCGGCGCCCGCCTCAAGGTTCTCGAAGGCGTTGATCTTGAAATTCGGGCCGGCGAGCAGGTGGCCATTCTGGGGCCGTCGGGCGTGGGCAAGAGCACGCTGCTGCACCTGCTTGGCGGACTGGACAGGCCCACCTCGGGCAGCGTGGAAGTGGCCGGCCAGGACATGGCGCGCGCCGACGAGACGCGCCGTGCCGCCATTCGCAATCGCCACCTTGGGTTTGTCTATCAGTTTCACCATCTGCTGCCTGAATTCACGGCGCTTGAAAACGTCGCCATGCCGCTGCTGATTGCCCGGCAGCCGGTGGCGCAGGCTCGCGCGCGAGCCGTGGAGCTGCTGGAGCGCGTTGGCCTGGGGCACAGGCTGGATCACAAGCCGGGGCAGCTGTCGGGCGGCGAGCGCCAGCGTGCCGCCGTGGCCCGCGCGCTGATAAATCGCCCGGCCTGCATTCTTGGCGATGAACCCACGGGCAACCTGGACGAGGACAATGCCGCGCAGGTCTACGAGCTGATGCTCGAGCTCAATCGTGAATTCAGGACCAGCCTGGTGCTGGTGACCCACGATCCGCAGCTGGCCCGGCGCATGGACCGGAGGCTGGAAATGACCGGCGGACGGCTTGTTGACATGGATTAGGTGATGGCGGGGCGGGGCATGCAGGCGGTGCTGGCGCTGGCGGCCGGCTGTCTTGCGGCACCCTGGCTGCCTGCTGTGCCGTCTGCGGCGGTGCAGGCTTTTGCGGGTGCGGCGGCCGCGGCCGCGCTTTTTTTCAGGCCGGCCAGGCTGCCGGCGCTGTTTTTGCTGGGCGCGCTGTGGTTTCTGGCAGCGGCCTCCTGGCAGCTTTCGCAGCAGTGGCCGGCCGAACGCGCCGGCGAAGTGGTGGTGCTTGAAGGCCGGGTGGCCGATTTGCCGCAGCAGGCTGAGCAGAGCCTGCGTTTTGTGCTGGCAGTTGATGGCGGCGAGACGGACGAAAAACTGCCCGGAAAAATACAGGTCAGCTGGTACCGCCCGTCGGCGCGCCCGGCGCCCGGCAGCCGCTGGCGGCTGAAGCTGCGCCTGGAGCCGCCGTCGGGCCGCATCAATCCGGGCGGATTCGACTACCAACGCTATCTTGTGGCGCGCCGCATTGGCGCCACCGGCCGCGTTCAGGGGCAGCCGCAGCTGCTGCAGTCACCGGCCGGGCCGCGCTGGCTCGATCGCCAGCGCCTGTCGGACATTCTGCAAACCGAAACCGCCGACCTTGATGTGGCCGGGCTCAAGCGCGCCCTGGCGGTGGCCGACCGCTCGGGCCTGCGGCCCGAACTGACCCGGCTGCTGCGCGAAACCGGCACGGCCCATCTGCTGGCCATATCGGGGCTGCACGTGGGCATGGTTGCCGGTGCCGCCGGGCTGCTGGCTTCCTGGCTGTGTGCTCCGCTGGCCCTGATATGGCCCGGATTCAGCCGCCGGCGCGCCGGCGTGGTTGTCGGCCTGGCGGCGGCTTCGGCCTACGCGGCGCTGGCCGGTTTTACCCTGCCTACCCAGCGGGCCCTGATCATGCTTGCGGTGGCTGCCTTTGCGCTGATTGGCCGGCGCGCCCTGGCGCCGGCCCATGCGCTGCTGCTGGCCCTGGCGGCCGTGCTTGCGCTTGATCCGCTGGCGCCGCTCGATATTGGCTTTTGGCTGTCATTTGCGGCGGTGGCAATTCTGATTTGGGTCTTTTCGTGGCGCACGGGCGAAAGGCGGCGCTGGTGGCTCGACCTGCTGCGCGCGCAGCTGATTCTGATGGTGGGCCTGCTGCCGCTCAACGCGGGCGTGTTCGGACAGATTGTGCCGGGTGCGCTGGCCGCCAACCTGGTGGCCATTCCCCTGGTTGGGCTGTGGGTTTTGCCGGCGCTGCTTCTCGATCTGGCCACGATGATGCTGGGCCTGCCGGCAACGCCGCTGTCGGCGCTGGCCGATAGCGGTGTTGTAGCGCTGATTGCAGTGCTTGATACCGTCCGGGCCGCGCCGTGGAGTTTCATGACGGTGCCGGGCGGCCCGGCGTGGGCGTTCTTGCCGGCCGCCGCGGGCGCCGCCTGGCTGATTGCGCCGGCCGGCTGGCCGGCGCGCTGGCTGGGCGCTGTTCTGCTGCTGCCGCTGCTGGTGCCGATCAGGCCGGGGCCCGGGCCCGAAGGGCTTGATGTCTGGTTTCTCGACCTCGGCAATGGGCAGGCGGTCGTCATGCAAACGGCGCAGGGCGCTCATCTTTACGACACCGGGGCGGGAGACGGGCAGGGCAATGATTCCATTTCGCGGGTGTTGCCCGACGTCATGCGACGACTGGGAATAACGCGCCTTGACCGGGTTGTGGTGTCTCACGGGCACCGCGACCACGCCGGCGGCCTGGCGTCCGTGCGCGCGCTGGGTAGCCGGTTTTACGGCCAGGGCGTGGACGGCGGACAGCGGTGCACAACCGGTGAAGGCTGGCAGTCGGGCGGCCATGACTTTCGCTTTCTGCATCCATCGTCGTTTCTGCCCGACCTGGGCAGAAATTCATCCTGCGTGCTGTATGTGGCCGGGCCGGGCGGCAGCCTGCTGCTGACCGGCGGCATCGACAGCGCGGTTGAAGCCAGGCTGCTGATTGAGCACGGCGGGCCACCGGCCGACATTTTGCAGCTGCCTTCCGGCGGGCACCGCAGGGGCAGCAGCGCGGATTTTCTGGCCGCCGTCGGTCCATACGCGGCTGTGGCCTCGGTGGCCCGGTTTGACCGCCATGACCGAGTACATGACGACGTACGGCAGCGCCTGGACGCCGCCGGCAGCGCGCTGCTTGAAACCGGCCGTTGCGGTGCCATTCGCGTACGCTTCAGGCCGGGCCGGGAGCCGCGGATTGATTCCATGGTGAGGCTGCACCGGCGCCTGTGGCACGTGCAGGACAGCAGCTGTACATTGAGCCCGGGCAAAAATCGGGCGGCCGGCAAGACGCGCGCGAGGTAAAACCGTTATCATGCGCGCTGAATAAACCATCGCGTGGAGCCCTCTGCCAAAATGCTGGAAATTGTTCTTGCCGGTGGCTGGCTGATGGTGCCCATTCTGGCCTGCTCGGTCATTGCGGCCGCCATCATCATCGAGAGATTTGCAAGCCTGCGCCGCAGCAAGGTGCTGCCGCCCGGCGTGCTGGGTCGCGTAGGTCAGTGGGCGTCACGCAGCGACCTTGACCGCAGGCATATTCAGCAGCTGCAGCACAGCTCGGCGCTGGGCCGGGTTCTTGCCGCCGCGCTGGCCACCCGCCACCGCGAGCGCGAAATCATCAAGGAGGCCATCGAGGACACCGGCCGCCATGTTGTCCACGAGCTGGAACGCTTTTTGAACACGCTGGGCACCATTGCCGGAATCACCCCCCTGCTTGGGCTGCTGGGCACGGTCATTGGCATGATCAAGGTGTTTTCGGCCATCATGATCCAGGGCGTGGGCGATCCCAACCAGCTGGCCGGCGGCATTTCGGAGGCATTGATCACCACCGCTGCCGGACTGACTGTGGCCATTCCCAGCTATTTTTTCTATCGCTATTTTCAGGGCCTGGTGCGTGCCTACGTGGTCGAAATGGAAAGACAGGCCCTGGAGCTGCTGTATGTCATGGACCGCCAGCGACGCTGATCGCATTCTGCAATGAACCTCCAGCAGGACAGGCACGAGGCGCCGGAGATCAACCTGACATCACTGATCGACGTGGTGTTTTTGCTGCTGATCTTTTTTATGGTTTCGACCACTTTTGAACAGCAGGCTCTTTTGCATGTGGACCTGCCGTCGGCCACTACGGTCAGGGCAGATCAAACACCCGAAACGGTAGAATTTATAGTGACTGAAGACGCACGGCTCTTTATTGATGATGAAGAGCTGACAGATACCCGTGCTGCCACGGTACGCGCCGCGCTTGCCCAGCAGTTCAGGCAGACACCGGATGCCGCCCTGGTGGTGCGGGCTGACAGCAATGCGCCCCACGGGCTGGTGGTGCGGGTGCTGGACTCGGCCGCGGCCGAAAATATTCATCGGGTGGGCATTGTGGCCACCGAGGAAAAGGACGAATGAGCTTGCCTGCCTTCAACAGCAGCGTCGGCGTTTACCGCCGGCTGCTGGGCATGGTTGGCAAACACCGCATTGTGTTTGCCCTGGCGCTGCTGGCCGTGGCTTTCGACGCCGCCGGACAGGGCCTGTTTTTCTACCTGCTCAGGCCTCTTATCGACGACACCATTGCCGCCCCCAATCCGGACTTCAACTATGTCCTGCCGGCGCTGGTCTTTTTGGCGCTGATCTTTCGCGTCATCGGAAACTTTGGCGGCGAATACGGCATGGAGTGGGTTGGTCGCAAGCTGATTGCAGAGCTGCGCAGCGCCCTGTTCAACCGCTACCTGGTGCTGCCGGCCAGCCATTTTGACCGGGAGTCCTCCGGCCAGATGATTTCGCGCCTGACCTACAACACCGAACAGGTGGCCGAAGCGGCAACCAAGGCGCTGATCGGCATTGTGCGCGACCTTTTGACGGTG
>DATGSU010000077.1:0-9019 GCA_035302305.1 Wenzhouxiangella sp.
AACGGCCCGAAGGTGGGGTGAGCGACGGGGATTGAACCCGCGACCTCTGGAGCCACAATCCAGTGCTCTACCAACTGAGCTACGCCCACCATCAAACTGGTTTGCAATTCACGCTTCGGGCAGCGACTGCACATTATAACCCGCAGCCGGCAAAACTGGCGCGCCCGGCAGGACTCGAACCTGCAGCCGCCGGCTTAGAAGGCCGATGCTCTATCCGGTTGAGCTACGGGCGCAAAATTTCACCTGCCGGCCGGTTCATGGTCGGGGCGGCAGGATTTGAACCTGCGACCTACTGCTCCCAAAGCAGTTGCGCTACCAGACTGCGCTACGCCCCGGCACTTAAAACCGTATTTCAAGCCGACCTATGGTACGGATTCAGCGCGCCCGGGTCAACCCTTTAAAAATGAAAAAATTCCGTACCGGCATACTGGCAATGCCCTCGTCCGCATGCCGGCGCAAGGCAGCGGCAACCTGTGCGCCAGCTGGCCGGTTGCCGGCCAGTATATCCCGTTGATAAAGCGGTTGCGAAACAACACTTCGCCCTGCGCGCGGGCGCAGCGTCAAGCAATCAAGTCAAACCGAACCTGTGCCACTGCCAGCCAGCTCCATTCGGTGGCGGGTCACGCAGCATGCTTCGGTTTGGCCGCATAACCTTTCGGCAACACGTCACCGAACGTTGAGTGCAGCAGGGCAGACATTACCGATCGCGGAATGTCAGCGGTTTTTGACTTTGTCGGCCATGGCAATGATCTGGCTGGCGCTTTTGCCGTGAATGGCCTTGCGGATTTTCTCCTCGATGGCCTTTTCGGGATTTTCCATGCCCTCAAGCTCGGAAAAATCCACCTGGCTGGCAATGACAATTTGCAGGGCTTCGTCAAACTCGGCGCGCTGGTCGGCCGGCAGCTCTTCCTGAATTGCGGTCATGGACTCATACATGGCCTCATCGCTGGACGCATCCAGCCGGGTGCCGCCCGAGCAGGCCACCAGCGCCAGAAACAGCGCTGCCAGCAGAACAGTTGTCGTGCCTCGAATCATTGATTTTCTCCGTTTTTTGATCATGTGGTTTGTTTGCAGGGCAAACAGGCAGGGCTGTTGCATACAGGTGCACCTTCCGCGCGGCCCGTTGCAAAACCTTACCACATGCTTTTATGGCGGCTTTTTAGCGGCTTGCGCGGGCATGATTTCCCTGCGGGCGTGCATTCTGGCAATATGGAGAAGCAAGGCAAGGAGGACGTGACATGCGTTACTTGATGTTTTTTCTGGCTGCTCTTGTTGCCGGCCCCGTGCTGGCCGACAGCTGCAGCCGCTCGGCGCGCATCAACAACAAGCTGGTTGTGGTGGGCGATTCGATACGCAGGGTGGACGAGCTGGGCCCCGACCGCGAATGGCGGCTTGAAAATCGCTACGGCGGCTCGGCGGGCATTCGCATGGATTTCTACCAGCGCGGAAAAACCGTTCAGGTTTACATCAAGGCCGGCAAGGTAAGCAAAATATGCCACTTGCGCGACTGAGTCTCGCAAGGCCGCATATACAGGCCTGTTCCGGTGCCAGCGGCAGCGCGTTGAGGCGTGACCCGGCATATTCCGATCACAAACAGCCCAATGCCCCGATCAATGCCGAGTTCTCTTTTTATCTGGCGCGCACATTGCTGACCGGCCTGTTTATTGTCGGAGGTTCGAATCCCGACTTCGGATACGAAAAAGCCCCGGCAAATGCTGGGGCTTTGTTCGTGCTGTTTGGCGCGCCCGGAAGTATGGCGGCGGCCGCTGGCGCGGCCTGGCCCTTCGGGCTGTCGCTTGCGCTCCAGCGAATATGCGCTGGCGCGCATATTTCGAACCGGCCTGTTTATTGTCGGAGGTTCGAATCCCGACTTCGGATACGAAAAAGCCCCGGCAAATGCTGGGGCTTTGTTCGTGTTGTTTGGCGCGCCCGGAAGGATTCGAACCTCCGACCGCCTGGTTCGTAGCCAGGTACTCTATCCAGCTGAGCTACGGGCGCTTAATGAAGCTGCGTATTGTGGCCAACATGGCGCTGACTGTCAAGGTCGATTTTCCCGCGCGCCGCGGAAAACAGTATTGTCAGCTTTCAGCGGCGCCTTTTTAACGTGTTTTTGACTTGAGGCAAATTGACGCAGTTCGTTTGCATCTATGATCCGGATTGGCTGGCAACAGCCATTTGACCCTACGGAGGTTACACAATGGTTCAAAAGCGTTTATTTTCCACCTGGATGGGAGCCGCAGCGTTTTTGCTGGCGTTTACGACTGCCTGCCAGGCCGACTCAGACACTGCCGAAGCAAACGTGGAGCAGGCGCAGCCTGCTGCCGAGGTTTCGGTCAGCGCTGGCGAGGCCGGCTACAAGACACACTGCCAGGCCTGCCATCAGGCCGACGGCAAGGGCCTGCCCGGTGCCTTTCCGCCGCTGGCTGACAATGACCACATCGTTGGCGACAGTGAGTATCTCATCGGCAACATTCTGACGGGACGCTCGGGCGAGCTGGTGGTTAACGATGTGACCTACAACGGTGTGATGCCGCCCATGAGCTACCTGACCGACCAGGAAGTGGCCGATATCATTGCCTATGTAACCCACACCTGGGGCGACAGCTCTGATGCGGTAACCGTTGAGCAGGTGGCCGAACAGCGCGTTGAGCTCGGGCTGGAGGATCGCAGCAAGGGCGAGCGTCATTCCGGCGCCAGCGAAGCCGAACTGGCCTTCAAGGGCAGCCCGTCCACAATTGAGGGCGGCAAGCGCGTGGTTTCACCCGGCGCACCCGACATGACCCAGGATGAATTCGAGCGCTCGGAACAGATTTATTTCGAGCGCTGCGCAGGCTGTCACGGCGTGTTGCGCAAGGGCGCCACCGGCAAGGCGCTGACCACCGACATTACCCAGGAGAAGGGCACGGACTATCTCAAGGCGCTGATCAACTTCGGCTCGCCGGCCGGCATGCCCAACTGGGGCACCTCGGGTGAACTGACCGACGCCGAAATTGATGCCATGGCGCGCTTTTTGCAGCATGAGCCGCCCTTGCCGCCCGAGTGGGGCATGGAAGAAATGCTTGATACATGGACGGTGTTTGTGGCGCCGGAAGACCGGCCTGACAGCCCGCAGCACGACTGGGACGTGGACGACATGTTTGCCGTTACCCTACGCGATGCCGGTGAAGTGGCCATTATTGACGGTGCCAGCAAGGAAGTCATTTCCTACCTGCCAACGGGCTACGCAGTGCATATTTCGCGCGCGTCCAGTTCAGGGCGCTATTTCACCACCATTGGCCGCGACGGCAAGATTGACCTGATCGACCTGTACATGAATCCGCCGCAGGTGGTGGCCGAAATCAAGATTGGCCTGGAAGCCCGCTCGGTCGAGAATTCACGCTACCCCGGCTATGAGGACAAGCTGGCCATTGCCGGCGCCTACTGGCCGCCGCACTACGTGATCATGGACGGCCAGACCCTGGAGCCCCACAAGATTGTTTCCACCCGCGGCATGACGGTTGATACCCAGGAGTACCACCCGGAACCGCGTGTGGCCGCCATTGTCGGCTCGCACCAGCACCCGGAATTCATTGTCAACGTCAAGGAAACTGGGCAGATTCTGTTGGTGGACTACCAGGATTTTGACAGCCTGCAGGTGACCACCATTGGCGCGGCGCGCTATTTGCACGACGGCGGCTGGGATTCCACCGGGCGCTATTTCCTGACCGCGGCCAACGAATCGGACGCCATTGCCGTGGTGGACGCCAAAGACCGCAAGCTGGAAGCGCTGATTCCCTTTGAGCGCACGCCGCACCCTGGCCGTGGCGCCAACTTTGTGCATCCCGAATATGGTCCGGTGTGGGCCACCAGTGCGCTTGGCAATGCCAATATTGCGCTCATTGGCACCGACCCGGAAAACCACCCGGAACACGCCTTCAAGGTGGCGGAAATTCTGGAGGGTCAGGGCGGCGGCTCGCTGTTTGTCAAGACGCACCCTGAATCAACCAACCTGTGGGTGGACACCACCCTGCACCCCGAGCCGAAAATCTCGCAGACGGTGGCCGTGTTCGACATCAACAACATGGGCGCCGGCTACGAGGTTCTGCCCATTGCCGAATGGGCCGACATAGAGCCGGGTGCCATGCGCATCGTGCAGCCCGAGTACAACAAGGCCGGGGATGAGGTCTGGTTCTCGGTGTGGTCGGGCATGGAAGAAGAATCGGCCATCGTGGTGGTGGACGACAAGACGCGCAAGCTCAAGCACGTCATCAAGGGTGAGCGTATCGTGACACCCACCGGCAAGTTCAACAACTACAACACGCGCAACGATATTTATTGACCCTGCGCGCCGTGGTAATTAACCTCACAAACGCCCCGCACCGCGGGGCGTATTGATGTGGAGTTCTTGAAATGACATTCATGAATCTTTTCCGCCTGGCCGCAATTATGGCCCTGTGCCTGCCGGCCGCTTCGCTGGCGGCCGATGGGCCGGCCGACAGCAGCAGTGACAGCCTGGCCAGGCTTGACCCGCTGACCGTGGTGGCCCACCGCCAGCCGCGCCAGCTTTCGGAGGTGGCCGGCACGGTTACGGTCATCGACGCCAACCGACTCGATCGCGACATGGTTTTTGATGCGGCCGATCTGATTCGCTACGAGCCCGGCATGGCCATAGACAACGGCTCCAACCGGTTCGGCTTTGGCGGCTTTCGGATTCGCGGCATTGGCGGCAACCGCACCGCCGTGGTGGTTGACAACATGCCGGTGGCCGACCAGTTCGATGTCGGCGCCTTTGCCGACACCGGCCGCGGGCTGCTGGAGCTGGGCCTGGCGCGGCGCGTTGAAATCCTGCGCGGCCCGGCCTCCACCCTGTACGGTTCCAAGGCGCTGGGCGGCGTGGTGGCCATTTCAACCATCAATGCCGATGACATTATTGCGGCCGGTGACGCGGGAATGCGCGTGGGCCTGCAGGGCGCCACCGACAGCGACCGCGTGCGGCTGAATGCCGCCACAGCCATGCGCCATGGAAACTTCGACTTTTTGGCTGCCTCCGTTGTCCGCCGGGGCGACGAGATACGATCAGCCGGGCGGCCTCACGACACGCCGCGCGACCGGCTGGACAGAAAACAGCGTTCAGCCCTGCTCAAGGCCGGCTACGACTCTCTCTACGGCCGCATGCAGCTGACGCTGGACGCCAGCGATGAAACACGCAAATCGGATATTCGCGCTGCGCTGGGCCACAGCGCCCAGTTTGCCAACACCACCCGCCTGCTGGGCGACGACCGGCGCGATGCCCTGCGGGTGCTGCTTGACCAGGAGCTTTCCCCGCTGGGCCCGGTCAGCCGCGGCCACTGGAGAGTTTGGCACCAGTACAACGACACCCGCCAGGAAACCCGCGATCTGCGGCCCATTGCGCCGGTGCCGGTTGATGTCTACCGGCGCTTTGAGCTCGAACAGAAAACCACCGGTGTCGGCGCCGACCTGGAGTCCGACCTGAAAACCGGAGCCATCGGCCACCGTTTCGGCTACGGGTTTGAGTACAGCCAATCGCGCGTGTCCAATCTGCGCGACGGCCTTGAAACCCGTCTGGAAGACGGCCATGCCAGCAACGTGATCCTGGGCGAGGTTTTTCCGCTGCGCGATTTTCCGCGCAGCCGGGTCAGCGAGCTGGGTATTTACCTGCACGATGAAATCAGTCTGTGGCGCGGAGGCCCCACCCTCAGCCCCGGCGTGCGCTGGGAATATTACGACCTGTCCCTGGGGCGGGATGCCCTTTTCGAGCAGTCCTATCCGGATGCCGAAACCACCGAACTGAGCACCAGCAGCTGGCAGCCGCGCCTGGGGCTGGTCTGGCCCCTGAATGACTCCATGGAACTGTTTGGCCAGTACGCTCGCGGCCTGCGCGCTCCACCGTTTGGCGATGTCAACATTGGGCTGGAGTATGCCCAGATGCGCGTGCGCGCCATTGCCAACCCGGATCTCAAACCGGAAAAGGGGCGCACCCTGGAGGCTGGTCTGCGCTGGCGCGGCCAGTCCACCCTGGCCGAACTGGCCGTGTTCCGCAATGACTATCGCGATTTCATCCAGACCCGGGCGCCGCTGGGCTTTGACCCGGTCAGCGGCTTTAATATCTTTCAGTCCATCAACCGCGACCGCGTGCGCATTGAGGGCGGCGAGCTGCGTCTGCGCCAGCAGCTGGGCGCGGGCCTGAGCCTTGAAGTGGCCGGAGAATGGTCACGCGGGAGAGATCTGAATGCCGACATGCACCTGCCCGATGTATCACCACCGCGAGCCATTGTAGAGCTGGGCTGGGAATCGGCCGATGCGCGACTGGAGTCGCGTGTGGTGACCACCGCCACCCGCCGCCAGCGCACTCTGTTCGCCAACGACGGAAAAGCGCTGTTCTCTGCTCCCGGCTACGCCAGCATCGACTGGCTGAGCCGCTGGAATGTGCATCGCGATGTGGATATCAGCCTGGGTCTGTTCAACCTGGCCAACCGCACCTACTGGACCAACAGCCGCGTGGCCGGCCTGGAAAAAGACGACCCCAACCTGCCGCTGCTGGCCGAGTCCGGCCGTTGGGCCATGCTCAACCTGGTGTGGCAATACTGATGCAAACTGGCCGGTGCTGTTTTGCCGGCCCGAAAAACGGCTGCGGCCGGTTCAGCTGAACCGGCCGCAGTTTTTTATGGCATCCGAAGGGGCTTTCGGATTACACCGGCAGCGCCACCATTGGATTGCCGTACATGGGGTCATCCTTTTTGGATGCCAGCGCCTTGTCCAGGTCCAGGCCCAGCGCCTTGGCCACGCCGGCACCATAGGCCGGATCGGCGGCATGACAGTTGCGGATGTGGCGGAACTTGATGTATTCCTCCGCATCACCCATGGCCCGCGCGGTGTTTTCAAACAGCGCCAGCTGCTGCTCTGGCGACATCAGGTTGAACAGCTTGCCGGGCTGCTCGAAGTAGTTGTCGTCGTCCTCGTGGAAGCTCCAGTGCTTTGCCTCGCCTTCAAGCCTGAGCGGCGGCTCGGCAAACTCGGGCTGGCCCTGCCACTGCTGGTGGCTGTTGGGTTCATAGTGCGGCAGGCTGCCGTAGTTTCCGTCGGCACGACCGGTGCCGTCGCGGTGGTTGCTGAACACGGGACAGCGCGGCTTGTTAACCGGAATCTGATAGTGGTTGACGCCCACCCGGTAGCGCTGTGCGTCGGCGTAGTTGATGAGACGGTTTTGCAGCATGCGGTCGGGGCTGACGCTGATGCCCGGTACCAGGTTGGCGGGTGAAAAAGCCGCCTGCTCGACATCGGCATGGTAGTTTTCCGGGTTGCGGTTGAGCTCGAACTCGCCCACCTCAATCAACGGATAGTCGCCCTTGTACCAGACCTTGGTCAGGTCAAAAGGGTTGTAGGGCATGTCGGCAGCCTCGGCCTCGGGCATGATCTGAACGTACATTTTCCACTTGGGAAAATCGCCGCGCTCGATGGCTTCGTACAGGTCGCGCTGATGGCTTTCGCGATCGGTGCCGATAATTTCCGCCGCCTCGGCGTCGGTCATGTTTTCAATGCCCTGCTGCGTTTCAAAATGAAACTTGATCCAGAAACGCTCGCCATTGTCGTTCCAGAAGCTGTAGGCGTGCGAACTGAAACCATGCATGTGGCGATAGCTTTTGGGTATGCCGCGATCGCTCATGGTGATGGTGACCTGATGCAGGGATTCGGGCAGCAGGGTCCAGAAGTCCCAGTTGTTGCTGGGGCTGCGCAGGTTGGTGCGCGGATCACGCTTGACGGCCTTGTTCAGGTCGGGGAACTGGCGCGGGTCGCGTACAAAAAATACCGGCGTGTTGTTGCCCACCAGATCCCAGTTGCCTTCATCGGTATAAAACTTGAGGGCAAAGCCGCGAATGTCGCGCTCGGCATCGGCGGCACCGCGCTCGCCGGCCACGGTGCTGAAACGGGCAAACATTTCGGTTTTCTTGCCCACTTCGCTGAAAATGCTGGCGCGCGTGTATTTTGTAATGTCATTGGTGACGGTAAACGTGCCAAAAGCTCCCGAGCCCTTGGCGTGCATGCGCCGCTCGGGAATCACCTCGCGCACGAAATTGGCCAGCTTTTCATTAAGCCAGGTGTCCTGGGCCAGAAGCGGGCCGCGCGGACCGGCCGTCAGGCTGTCGCGGTTGGTCGGCACAGGCGCGCCTGCATTGGTGGTCAAGTGCGTCATTGGGCACTTGGGTGACTTCTTCGAATCGGTCATGATCTTCCTCTCTTTCATGGCTTGAGGGGCAATGTGCATAATATTAGCAAGCACTAACCCATATATCAAGTTGATTGTTTTTATGCAGTCAATAGATTTTGACTATATTAGGCCCGGCCACTTTTTGTCCGACTTTCACAACTTGAAGAGACTTTCTGTGCCAGTCTGACGGACAACCATCACCTACCGGAGGCAAGGACATGACCCATCACCGCATCATCATCCTGGGCGCCGGCACCGCCGGACTGAGCGCCTGGAAACAGGCCACTGATCTGACCGACGACGTGCTGATGATAGACCCCGGCCCTCTGGGAACCACCTGCGCACGGGTTGGCTGCATGCCGTCAAAGGCGCTGGTTCAGCTGGCCCTGGATGCCGAGGCCGGGCACAGCCTGTATCGCAAAAACCTGCTCAGCGGCTCGCCCGGGCAAATTGACGGTGCCGCCGCCATGGCCGAAGTGCGCCGCCTGCGGGATCACTTTGTGGCCGGCCCCATTGCCGCCACAAGGAAAATGGGCGAGCGTTTCATCAACGCCGCCGCGCGCTTTACCGGCCCCGACTCCATTGAAGCGGACGGGCGCACGCTGAGCGCCGATGCCTTCATTGTTGCCGCCGGCACAAAGCCCTTTGTTCCACCCGGCTGGCCCGATCTGGGCGACCGGCTGGTCAGCAGCGATGATGTTTTTGAGCTGACGGACATTCCCGCCCGCATCGGCGTCATCGGCAGCGGCGCCATCGGCTGTGAAATCGGCCAGTCCTTTGCCATGCTGGGCGCCGATGTGCACATGTTTGGGC
>DATGSU010000078.1:0-8254 GCA_035302305.1 Wenzhouxiangella sp.
GCGTCCGGCTAACGTTCGCATAAAAATAAAAGAGAGGGAAACGCCGCCAATGAAAAGACTTGAAGCCAGGGTGCTGGACCCCCGTTTGGGCAGCCAGTGGCCTTTGCCGGAATACGCCACGGCCGGTTCGGCCGGAATGGACCTGCGCGCCTGCATTGATCAGCCGCTGGTGCTCGAGCCGGGCCAGACGGCTCTGCTGCCATCGGGCCTGGCCATTCATATCGGCGACCCCGGCCTTGCCGCCGTGCTGCTGCCGCGTTCGGGCCTGGGCCACAAGCAGGGTCTGGTGCTGGGCAATCTGGTCGGCCTGATCGACAGCGATTACCAGGGCGAGGTGAAAATTTCCTGCTGGAATCGCGGCAATGAAGCCATCCGCATTGAGCCGGGGCAGCGGATTTGCCAGCTGGTGGTGGTGCCCGTGGTGCAGGTGGCGCTGCAGCTGGTTGAGGAATTTGACCTGAGTGACCGTGCCGACGGCGGCCTGGGCCACACTGGAACGGATTGATATGTCACTGGAAAAGCTGAAATCAGGCCTCAGGGGCTGGATGCCATCGGAACATTTCGCGCCGGTACTCCTGGCGGTGGGCGGCGCGGTGCTGCTGGCCGGGCTGTGGTTTTTGTGGCAGGGCGTGTCCAGCGGCGACACCGGAACACTTGATCAGGCCGTGGAGCGCAGCGAGAAAAACGTGGCCGGCGCCATTGCCGCGACCAACCAGGCCATGGATACGCAGGCGGTCGTGGAAGCGGCCCGCGCCGCGCTGGCCGATCCCGATGGGGCAACCGGCGAGCTGCGTCGCGTTTTGCGCGCGGCCGGCGTGCCCAACGTTCTGGACGCCCAGGTGTATCCGCCCAATATCGAGGACATCGAAACCATTGGCTATCCGGGGCCGGACTTTGCGGTTATCGAGGCGCTTTTAAGCGCCAGCCGCCAGGGTCGTTCGCCGGCGCAGATTCACCATCCCGGCAGCGCCAACGAGAACCTCGCTTTCGCGCATGCAATAGAAGACGTGGACCGGGAAGGGAAAACAGTCGGCTATCTTTTTGTGCGGCTGCCGGTCAGTACGGTGGCCCGGCGACTTGCGCCGGCCGGACACGGCGGCTGGCTGGGGCTCAGGCAGGACAGCGCGCTGATTGCCAGCGAGGGGCATTTGCCGGGCGGTCGTGAGCCGGACAATTTTGTGCCCATTGACGGCAGCAGCATCACCCTGGAGTGGGCCTGGACCGGCGCCTGGTTTGGGCCGAGCCCCTTTACATCCGGCCTGCTGGCCGTATTCGGCGCGCTGCTGCTGGCCGCCGGCCTGCTGTCCAGGCGCATTGCGGCCTCGGCGGCAAGCAGGCCGGACAAGAGCACCAGGCAGGCCGCGCCCGCGCCAGCCACGCCCGCGCCAGGCAAGGGCAGCAAGCGGCCGTCTTCAGACCGCCTGCCCAAGCCGGAAAAGCGCGCGGAGCCCAAGCCGTCCGATGATGAAGCGCCTTTCGACGTTCCCGATCTCGACGAGATATATCGTCGGATTGACGCTCGGGAAGGAGGGGCTGAAACATCCGCAAGCGAGCGGCCGGGTGCCGATCCGGATGTGCAAAAGGCGGCTGCGCATGAAACAGCGTCTTTGCCCGATGGCTTGCCTGAGTCAGCCGGCCTGGAGCTGACGCTTGAAAACGAAAGCGATCGGGCGGCAGCGGACAAGAAATCTTCGGGTGCCCCGGCGGCACCGCCGGACGCCGGTTTTGACTTTGACATGGACCTGACGCTGGCCCCCCAGCCCGGCCTGGAGGATGAGCCGGCACCGGCTGCCGATGCGGAGTTCGCCGAGGATGGCTCGCCGGACGATGGCGAGCAGCAGAAGCCGTTGCCCGGGGACGAGCCCTTCCCGTCCGGAATTTTTCGCCCCACGCAGATTTTGGGCGTGGTGGATGAAGACCTGGATGCCGATGTGGCCGTGGACATCGGCCGTGCCGTGGGCAGCATGGCGGCCCGGCGCGGCCTGATGAAAATTGCCGTTGGTCGCGACGGGCGCTTCAGCGGCCCGGTGCTTCTTTCCGCCCTGATCCGGGGCATCAGAAGCACCGGCGTTGCGGTCGTGGAGATAGGCGCCGTGCCCACGCCGCTGCTGTGGTTTGCGGCCACCGAGCTGGCCAATGGCTGCGGGGTCATGGTGACGGCCTCCCATCACCCGTCGCGGTTCAACGGCTTTCGCATCATGCTTGGCGGCCAGCCCTTTGATGAAGGCGAAATGACCGAACTGGCGGCGCTTTGCTCCAGCCGGCGCTTTGCCGAGGGAGAGGGCGACTACAGCCAGCATGACGTGTTCGATGCCTATGCCGAGCGCTACGTCAACGATGTTCAGCTCGAGCGTTCGCTCAAGGTGGTGGTTGACTGCGGCAACGGCGTGGGCGGCACGGTGGTGCCGCGGCTGCTGACATCCGTGGGTGCTGAGGTCATTCCCCTGTACTGCGATGTGGACGGCGCCTTTCCAAACCACCAGCCGGATCCGACCGAGCCCGATGAGCTGCAGGATCTGCGCCTGTGCGTGCGCAATTTCCAGGCCGATCTCGGCATTGCATTCGATGGCGATGCTGACAGGCTTGTGCTTATGACACCGGCAGGTGAAATCGTGTGGCCCGATCGCATGCTCATGCTGCTGGCCGAACGCATTGTGCCCGCTCGCCCCGATGAGGCCGTGGTTTTCGACGCGCGCTGTTCCGGTAAGCTGCGCCAGGTGGTGGAATCGGCCGGTGGCCGGGGCGTAATGGCCGGGGTTGGCCGCACGGCGGTGGCGCGCCGCCTGCTGGAGGAGCAGGCGCTGCTGGGTGGCGACATGGATGGCCACCTGTTTGTCAACGACCGCTGGTATGCGTTTGACGATGCCATTTATGCCGCGGCCCGCCTGCTGGCCATTGTGGCTGCCGGAGACGATGATCTGGATGACCTTGTGTCCAGGCAGCCCGCTTTTCGCAGCAGCCCGGCCGTTTTCGTTGACGTGGAGCGCACGCATGCGCAGGCGCTGGTGGAAAGGCTGCGCAGCGAGGGTGATTTTGGTGACGCGCTGATCACCGGTGACGACAGCCTGCGGGCCGAGTGGGCCAACCGCTGGGGGCTGGCTTATGTCGATGACAGCAGCGGCCGGCTGGTGCTGTGTTTTGGCGCCGATGAGCCCACGGCACTCGGCCAGGTGCGCAATGACTTTCGCGACCGGCTGCTGGCGCTGGATGCGCAACTGCCGCTGCCCTATTAAGCATGAGCCGGCCGCAGCGGCCGGGCCCGGAGGGCGCGGCCCTGGTGCGGGTCAGTAGGCGCAGTCGCTGAATATGCGGTTGATGTCGCCGCCCCAGTCGTTTTCCAGCTGGTCGAGCATGACCTCGGCCGGCGTGCTGCCGCGCTCGACAATTTCATTGAGCGAATCCAGAAAGCGGCCTTCATGCCGCCCCTGCTCGTCGAGGCGCTGGCGCCTTTCAAGCCCGCGGCCTGACAGGGCAAGCAGCTCGGCGGCAATGTCGCGCACGCTGCGGCCCTGTATTTCGGCAGCCAGCCCCCTGCGCGCCACGTCGCGGCGCAGCTGCTCGCGCTCTTCGGCGCTCCAGTTTTTGAAAATATCGGCGCACGAGGCCAGGCTGTCGGCATCGTAGAGCAGCCCGACCCAAAACGCCGGCAGGGCGCACAGGCGATTCCAGGGCCCGCCGTCGGCGCCGCGCATTTCAAGAAAACGCTTGAGCCGCGCCTCGGGGAAGACGGTGGTTAGATGGTTTTCCCAGTCGGCCAGGGTTGGCTGTTCGCCGGGCAGCGCCGGCAGCCGGCCGGCCATGAAGTCCCTGAAACTTTGTCCGGCACAGTCGATCAGCCGGTCGCCGCGCTCGACGAAGTACATGGGCACATCCAGCATGTAGTCGACATAGCGTTCAAAGCCCATGCCCGACTCAAACACCCACGGCAGCATGCCGGTGCGGTCGGGATCGGTGTCGGTCCATACATGCGCCCGATAGCTGACAAAACCGTTGGGCCGGCCCTCGGTAAACGGCGAGTTGGCAAACAGCGCGGTGGCGATGGGCTGCAGGGCAAGCGCCGTCCGGAACTTGGCTACCATGTCGGCCTCGCTGGAAAAGTCCAGGTTGACCTGCACCGTGCAGGTGCGCTTCATCATGTCGTGGCCAAGGCTGCCGACCGTGGGCATGTAGCGGCGCATGATGACGTAGCGTGACTTGGGCATCCAGTCGATGTCCTCGCGACGGGCGGTGGGCTGAAAGCCCACGCCCAGCGGCTCGGCCACCGAACGAACCTCGGCCAGATGGGCGTTGACCTCGCGACAGGTCTGATGCACATTGTCGAGCAGGGCACCGGACAGCTCCAGCTGGCCGCCGGGCTCAAGCGAGACCGAGCAGTCATCCTTTTCCAGCCCTGTGGTGAGGCCTTCTTCCTGCACCCGCCGCCAGCCATACTGCCGGGCCAGCCCTTCGAGTATGGCGCGAATGGAGCGCTCGCCGTCGTAGGGCAGAGGCTTGAGCGTATCGAGGCAGAAACCGAACTTTTCATGCTCGGTGCCCATGCCCCATTGGGATCTGGGGCGGCAGCCCGACTCCAGCCAGGCCGCCAGCTGCTGCTTGTTGGTCAGAATGGTGTCAGGTTTCAACGCGTCACCGCCGGCTAGAATCAACGGTGGATTATCGCCTGTTTGATCGCCTTAATGCAGGAAACTTTCTTGAGACAGCTTGCGCAACGCCTGTGCGGACGACAAAAGGGCCGGTTTTGGGCCTCTTTACTGATGCTTGCGGCAGCGCTTTTCATGGCCTGGCCGCTGCCGGCGAAAACGCTGCATCGCGGCATAGGCCCGGAGCCGGACTCGCTCGACATGCACCGGGCGCAAAGCGTGTCGGCCCTCAACCTGCTGCGCGATCTGCACGAGGGGTTGCTGACGCTGGACGCGGGCGGCCGGGTCATTCCGGGCGCGGCCAGGCAATGGCGCGTCAGCGACAGCGGCCGGGTATGGACCTTTGAGCTTGATGAACGGGCGCGCTATTCGGACGGCAGCCCCGTTCGTGCCCGCGATTTCGTCAACGGCTGGCGGCGGGCCATGAGCCCGGACACCGCATCGCCCCTGGCCTGGATGCTGGATGTGGTTGAAAACGGTCGCGCAGTGAGAACCGGCCAGCGGCCGGCAGACAGCCTGGGCATTGAAGCGGTCGGTGAAACGCGCCTCAAGGTCAGGCTGCATCAGCCGACCGAGTGGTTTGAACAGCTTTTGACCCAGCCCCTGACGGCGCCGTGGTCGCCGTCCGACAGGCCGCGCTACAGCGGCGCCTTCGTGCTCATTGAACACGTGCCCGGAGCGCACCTTGCGCTTGAGGCCAACCGCTTTTATCACCACGCCGACGAGGTCGCACTGGCGCGGGTGGTGTGGCATGTCACGGAACAGCCCGGCCCCGAGCTGGCCCGCTATCGCGCCGGCGGACTGCATATCACCGAGACCATTCCGCCGGGGCGCGCCGAGTGGCTGGCCGAGCGTTTTGGCTCCGAGCTGCATATCACGCCCTATCTGGGCAGTTTTTATCTGGCCTTCAATCTTGGCCGGCCGCCGTTTGCCGGCCGCCCCGGTCTGCGTCGCGCGCTCAGCCTGGCCATTGATCGCGACATTCTGACCGAGCGCGTGCTGGGCAGCGGCGAGCTGCCGGCCTGGGGGCTGGTTCCGCCCGGCATTCCGGGCTGGCAAGAGGGTCGCCCGCCCCCGCTGGCGGAAGACAAGCGCCTGGATGAGGCGCGCCGCCTGTATGCCGAAGCCGGCCATGGCGACAGCAACCCGCTGGTGGTGGAGCTGCGCATCAACTCCTCGCTGGCCCAGCGCCGCCTGGCCACGGCCGTGGCCGCCATGTGGAAAATGCATTTGGGCGTGCACACGCGGCTGGTCAACGAGGAATGGAAAGTGTTTGTGGCCAACCGGCGCCAGGGCCGCCTCACCCAGATTGTTCGCGGCGGCTGGATAGCCGACTGGCCCGATGCGGCCAATTTTCTGGATCTTTTCGTCGGCAACAGCCCCGGCAACTACACGTTCTTTGACGATGTGAAATACAACCGGCTGATGGAGAAATCGCGCACGCTGCGCGGTCAGGGCAGAATCGAGGCGCTGCGAGAAGCCGAGGCCCGGTTACTTGATAAGCAGGTCATCGTGCCGCTGTACTACTATGTATCAAGGCATCTTGTGGACTCGACCGTGCGTGGATTTGAAGACAATCCGGCTGATGTTCATCTGTCGCGCTGGCTGGCGCTGCCATGAGGCGGCTGGCCTGTCTGCAAGCGCTGGCCGTGCTGCTGCTGGTGGCCTGTGGCCAGGGCAATGAAACGCCGCACCGGGTGCCCCTGCTGGCCCAGCCGGTGGAGGTGGAGTTTGACGACAGCGGCCGCCCGCTGCCCGAGTTTCTTGCCGACAGGCAAACGGTGCGGCGCGGCAACGGTGAAGAGCCGCAAACGCTGGATCCGCATCTGGCCGAGGGCGTGCCGGCAAATAACGTGCTGCGCGACCTTTTCGAGGGGCTGACGACCACCTCAGCCGACGGCCGCATCATTCCCGGCGCCGCCCACCACTGGGACATCAGCCGCGACGGGCTGGTCTACACGTTTTTTATCGATCCCGACGGCCGCTGGAGCAACGGCGAGCCGGTCACCGCCCATGACTTTGTGTGGTCGTGGCAGCGCGCGGTTGATCCCGAAACAGGCTCGCCCTACGGGCAGATGCTGGCTCCGGTTGTCAATGCCGAGGACATTCTGGCCGGCCGTCAGCCGCCCGGGGCGCTGGGCGTCAAGGCGCTCAACGATTCGACCTTCCAGGTGGAGCTCAAACACCCCACGTCATATTTTCTGGGGCTGTTGACCCACCCCATCACCTATCCATTGTGGCAGCCGGCGGTTGACGAGCTCGGCAGCCACCACGTGCGTGCCGGCAGCCTGGTTTCCAACGGCGCCTACCGGCTTGAACAGTGGCAGCTGCGTTCGCGCATCGTGCTGGGCAAAAACCCCCACTACCGGCTGGCCGATGAGGTCATTGTCGATGAAGTGATCTTTTACCCGCTGGAGGACGAGAACACCGAGTTCAACCGTTTTCGGGCCGGCGAGCTGGACTGGACCTATCAGGTGCCTTCCAGCCAGTTTGAGTGGCTGAAGGACCATATGGGAAGCGCGCTGGTGATCGAGCCCTGGTTTGGCAGCTACTTCCTTTCGTTCAATCTGACCCGCCCGCCATTCAGGGACAATCTGGCGCTGCGGCAGGCGCTCAGCCTGGCGGTTGATCGCGAGATCATCACCCGGCATGTCAGCCGCTTTGGTGAAATACCCAGCTTCAGCCTGGTGCCGCCCGGCCTGCCTGAATACGAGCCGCCGCAAACGCCGTGGGCCGACATGACCCAGCCGGAGCGCGAACAGGAGGCGCGCCGGCTCTACAGTCGGGCCGGCTACAGCGATGACAAGCCGCTAACGGTCGAGCTGCGCTACAACACCTCGGAAAACCACCGCAAGATCGCCGTGGCCCTGGCCGCCATGTGGAAGCAGGTTCTGGGCGTGCGCACCCGCCTGGTCAACGAGGAATTCAGGGTGTTTTTGCAAAACCGGGCGCAGCGCCGGGTCACTCAGGTTTTCCGGTCCGGCTGGATAGGCGACTATCAGGACGCCTTCAGCTTTCTGGAGCTGTTCCAGTCCGAGCACGGGCGCAATGATGCCGGCTACAGCAACCCCCGCTATGACCGGCTTCTGGAGCGTATTTCGGCCGAGCGCATTCCGGCCCGGCGGCGCAACCTGATGGCCGAGGCCGAGCGCATGATTCTGACCGATCAGGTCATCCTGCCGCTGTACGCCTATGTGACCAAGCGCCTGGTGTCGCCCCGCCTGCAGGGCTGGCACGAAAACGTCATGGACTATCATCTGACTCGACACATGTATCTGGTCAAGAGCGCAGGACCGGCCGTGCCGCCGGCGCAGATTGAAGAACTGGAGGCGGACGATGCAGAAAGCTGACTGGCCAAACCGGTCAGGGACGACCAGCGTGCGGAGGCGGGCGTGCTGAAATACTCGCTGCGCCGGCTGCTGTCAGCCATACCAACGCTGCTTTTGCTGATTACCTTCGCCTTTTTTCTGATTCGCGTGGCGCCCGGCGGCCCGTTTGATTCCGAGCGCGCGCTGCCGGCCGAGATCGAGGCCAACCTGGCCGCCAAATACCATCTTGACGAGCCGCTGGTGCTGCAGTACGGGCGCTATCTGTGGCAGATTGTGCGCGGTGAT
>DATGSU010000079.1:0-4813 GCA_035302305.1 Wenzhouxiangella sp.
AACGCATTGCGGCCGACAATGGCCTTGTTGGGCGGCACGGGCTGGCCGGTCAGCTCGCTGAGCAGGCGCGAGGTGGCGAATATCCTGCGGGTGTCGATGCGCGTGGACACGTCAAAAAAGTCGCTGCGCACCTTCAGCGCCATGACCAGCTCTTCGAGCGAGCAGTTTCCGGCCCGCTCCCCAATGCCGTTGATGGTGCATTCCACCTGCCGCGCGCCGGCGCGAACGGCCGCCAGGCTGTTGGCGACGGAGGCGCCCAGATCGTCGTGGCAGTGCGCGGAGAACACCAGTTGGTCGGCGTTGTCCACGTGCGCAATCAAGTACCGAAAGCGCTCGGCAATCTCTTCGGGCGTCATGTAGCCCACGGTGTCGGGAGCATTGAGCGTGGTGGCGCCGGCGGCCGCGGCGGCGTTGAAAACCTCCGCCAGAAAATCGGGCTCGGTGCGCATGGCATCTTCTGCCGAGAACTCGATTTCATCGGCAAAATCACGCGCTTTTTCGACTGCCCGCACCGCTGTTTCCACAATCTGCTCGCGGCTCATTTCCAGCTTGTACTTGCGGTGCACCGGGCTGGTGGCCAGAAACACGTGGATGCGCGAGCGGCGCGCCTTTTCCAGGGCCCTGGCGGCGCTCTCAATATCGCCCGCGTGGCAGCGCGCCAGGGCGCACACGGTGGTTGTTTTCAGGGCGCCCGCAATTTTTGCAACGGCGTTGAAGTCATCGGGCGAGGCATGCGGAAAGCCCGCTTCGAGCACGTCCACCCCAAGAATCTCAAGCGCTCTGGCCATCTTCAGCTTGGCGGCCAGGTTCATGGAAAAACCTGGGGCCTGCTCGCCATCGCGCAGCGTGGTGTCAAAAACTATCACTCGATTGCTGTCGGATTCCCGGGGGTTGCTGTTCATTTCTGATCTCCTTGGGACTTTTATCAGGCATAAAAAAACCCGCGTCCTGTGAAGGATGCGGGTTGACGTTTGGGTCTGGTGTTGTGTTTTAAGTTTTACCTAGACGCACGCATTCATCCCGCACCTTTGCTGGCAAGAAGCACGAGAAGTAGAAGAAGGCTGGCGGCGGCCGGAAGCGCGGCGACATGCAGGCGCTCCCCGATGGAGCCCTGTGCGCTGATGAAGTTTTTGTGGCTGAACCGCGACATGATCAAAACACTACGCCGGCAAAATGCCGTTGTCAACCATTTTTTATTGCGGCGAGTATCGTATTGCTTTTATTGAAAATAACGCAGCGCGCGATTGTCGACAGCGCCTTTGGGCCGGCTGACTAAAGCCCAATGAGCAGCATATACACCACCGTGCCGGCGGCAATGCTGAGCAGGGTTTGGCGAAACCGCCACTGCAGCAGCACAACCAAAACGATGGCTGCGGCCTCGGCCCACGGCAGCGCGCGGCGCGCCTGGGCATGGCCCCAGGCGGTGTGCAGGGCAAGCAGCACCATGATGGCCAGCGGCAGAAAGCGCCCCAGCTGGCCGACCATGCGGTGGCGGCGCAGCCACGGCCCGGCAACAAAAGGCAGCGCGCGCAGGCCCAGGGTGACCACGCCCATGAGAATCATGGCCACCAGAACATAAACTTGATTGTTCATGATTTATTCATGGCCTGCCCTCGGCCGGCCGGGCATCGCTGCGCAAAACCGCCGCCAGCACGCAGGCGGCAATGGCGGCCGTCAGGGCTTGGTCGGAAACCAGCCAGGCGGCCGCGGCATAGCTGCCCAGCGCCACCCACACCGGCACCCAATCGCGACGGCTGCGCCACTGCTCGGCGGCCAGCACGGCAAACAGCGCTGCCAAGGCAAAATCCAGCCCGTTCAGGCCCAACTCGGCGCGGGCGCCAATCAGCGCGCCGGCCAGCGTGCCGCCCACCCACCACAGCTGGTTGAGCGCGCTCAGCGCGGTCATGTGTTCAGCGCGCTGTTGCTGCGGCAGCGCCGTGAGCACCGACCAGGTCTCGTCGGTGAGCGCGTAGATGACATACCAGCGCCGCCAGCGCGCGGCCGGCATATTTTCAAGCAGCGCCAAACCGTAAAAAACATGACGCAGATTGATGACAAGGGTGGCCAGCACAATGCTGCCCATCGGCATGCCGGCTGCCAGCATGGGCACCATCATGAACTGGGCCGCGCCCGCATAGATCAGCAGACTGGACGCCACCGCCAGCCAGGCCGCGCCGCCGGCCTGCACAAACAGCAGCCCGAACACCATGCCCAGCGGCACGTAGCCCACGGCCACCGGCGCGGTAAGACTGGCAATGGACAGCGGCGGATTTGCGGACACAGAGCTCACTCAAAAGGGTTGAACGGAACCTGCCGATGTTAAGCAATTCGGCGCGCGCTGATTCGCCCGATTTTTTTGGTGATAGAGTGCCCCAAGGACAAACCGCACGCCCTGCACGGGCAGCGAGGTAACACCATGAGCTGGCAGCCCTGCCCCGATCCCGTTCCCGGCGACGCAGACAGCGTCGACAAAATTGACAGCATCATCGTTCCGCGCATGCGCGATATCGGCGGCTTCGAGGTGGGCCGGGTGCTGCCCGCCGCCGGCCACGGCATGGTGGGGCCGTTCATCTTTTTCGACCAGATGGGGCCGGCCGAATTTCTGCTGCATGAAGGAATTGATGTGCGCCCGCATCCGCACATCAACCTGGCCACGGTGACGTATCTTTTCGAGGGTGAAATCACCCATCGCGACAGCCTTGGGCACGAGCAGGTGATTCGCCCCGGCGACGTCAACTGGATGACGGCCGGACGCGGCATTGTGCATTCCGAGCGCAGCGGCGAGCAGGTGCGCCAGACAGCCGGCGCCCGGCTGTTTGGGCTGCAGACCTGGGTGGCCATGCCGGCGGCGGCCGAAGAGTCGGAGCCGGCGTTTGTGCACACCGAAAAATCCGATCTGCCGGTGCTGGAAGACAGGGGCGTGCGCGCCCGCCTGGTGGTCGGAAGCGCATGGGGCAAAAACTCGCCGGTGGCCACCCTGTCCGACACCCTGTATGTGGATGCGCGCATTCTGCCCGGCGGCGAGCTGCCCTTTGACGCTGCCCACGAGGAGCGCGCCGTGTATGTGGTGGACGGACGGGTGAGCGTTGACGGCTGCGAATTTTCTGCCGGCCGACTGCTGCTGGTTCGCCCCGGCGCATCGCTGTGCGTGCGCAACGGTTCCGGGCAGCCTGCGCGGGTCATTCTCATCGGCGGTGAAACCATGGACGGCCCGCGCCACATCTGGTGGAATTTCGTGTCGTCGCGCGCCGACCGCATCGAACAGGCCAGGGCCGACTGGGCGGCCGGGCGCTTTGACAGCGTCCCCGGTGACGCCGAGGAATTCACCCCGCTGCCGCCTTCGGCCGGCAAGCCGAGGGTGATTCCGCCGCGCTGACGACGACCTGCCAACGCCGATCCGACTGTTTTTTGCTCGCCCCGTATTGCGGTGCGCACAACGTCGCCCTGTGCCCGCCCGATTGATGCGCATTTCACTCATTTATTGCCCCGCAGCACCGGAGCGCCTGCTAAAATTCATTTCGCATGAATCTTTGCCCGAATGAAGCCGGCACGGGGCTTCATGCAGGTTTGACACGCGCTGGCTTCCGTTTTCAAACATTCATTTTCAGGAGTCAGTTCAATGACGAACAAGCTTGCCGACCGCAACACCCCCAAGGCCTGGCCGGCGCTGGCCAGTGCCGCCCTGCGCGTTGCCTTCGGCATTATCTGGGTCATCAACGCGGCGTTTGTATGGACGCCCCGCTTTGCCTCCAACTATGTGGGCTACCTGCACAACGCCGCCGACGGCCAGCCGGCCTGGTCGGCGTTCTGGTTTGACACCTGGATACACATCGTCACGCCGCACGCCGATCTGTTTGTGTGGCTGACCCGGCTGGCCACCACGGCGCTGGCCTTTGCGCTGCTGTTCGGCTTTGCGCGGCGCACCATTTACGTGCTGGGCGCGCTCTACAGCCTGCTCATCTGGAGCACGGCCGAGGGCTTTGGCGGGCCCTACGCCATCGGCGCCTCCAACATGGGCGTGGGCATCAGCTACGTGCTGATCTTTGCCGTGCTCATTGCCATCAACACGCGCTCGGCCACCAGCCCGTACAGCATTGACTACTACATCGAAAGCGTCTGGCCGCGCTGGGGACTGATTGCCGAATGGCGCGTGGACAAATCGGCGCGCAGCCCGCAGCCGGTGTCGTGGGCCATTCAACTGCCCATTCTGGCCGGCGTGGTGGCCGTCACCTTCTTTCTGATTGCCGGGCTGCAAAGCAGCATGAACGTCAACGCGCCCACCCCGGCGGCGGCCGCTGCGGCGGTCTCGCCGTTGAGCATCATGTCCAAGGACCCGGTTGAAAACCCTTTCGATGCCACCCTGCCCCCGGTGCCGGACGGCGACACCGTGGAGCTGCACATTAACTCATCGGATGAAAACATCAGCATTGCCAGCGGTGTGCAGTATCAGGCGTGGCCGTTCGAAGGCACGGTGCCCGGCCCCGTCATTCACGTGCGCCAGGGGCAAACGGTCAAGGTGAGACTGACCAACACCGGCACCATGCCGCACTCCATCGACTTTCATGCCGCGTTCACGCCGCCCAACCTGAGCTTTGCCGACATCAAACCGGGCGAGCAGATCGAGTTTGACTTTGTTGCCCACGTGCCCGGCGCCTTTGTGTATCACTGCGGTACCGATCCGGTTTTGCTGCACATGGCCAACGGCATGTTCGGCGCCATCATTGTCGACCCGGCAGACAACCCCCTGCCGCCGGCCGACAAGGAATACGTGCTGGTGCAAAGCGAGTGGTACACGCGCCAGGTGTCGGGCAGC
>DATGSU010000080.1:0-2630 GCA_035302305.1 Wenzhouxiangella sp.
CATCCACCTCGTTGCCGGCCACCCGGGCCGCAGCGGCGACAATGGCATCGGCCTTTTCGTCATCCAGCAGCCCCAGCTCGCGGTTGGCCTCGGCACAGGCAGACTTGACCAGGCCCAGGGTGCGGATAAACGCCGCCGGCATGGGCTGGCCGCTGATGGGAAAATTGTTGACGGCCCGCTGGGTCTGCGCGCCCCAAAGCGCATCGGCGGGCACCTGCAGCTCGCCCATGCTGTCGTGTTCGGTACGAAACTCACTCATGGATATCGCTTCTTTACTCTGTCTTTGAATTGAATGGCATGATGAACCCTGCAATTATAGCCGGGCTTGAGCCAGCGGTTCTTCAACCCCTGTTTTCCTGGCTGTCCAGGCATCTGTCACCGCAGCACAAACCCCACGTAAAAAGGCCCGGATATTTCCGGGCCTTGAGTTCAAGCACTGCTGTGTTTTCGGGCTTACATCAGCCGGCGTACGGCAGCGCCGCCCAGCACAGCGATCATGAGCAGCACCGACCAAAATCCGAGTGTTGGTACCGACACGGCCGGCCTGGCCGTCGGCTGTGATTCCGGCATGACGGCGCGGATAAACATGGCGCGGTACCCGCTCTGAACTGCACCGCTAGGCTGCCACGGCTCATTTTCCGTCTCCATGTACCCCCCGGCCAGCGGGGTGGACTGACTTTCGTCAGCGGCCAGATAAATGCCCTCATGTTCAGGAAGCGGCTCCCATTCAACCGAAACAAAAACCTCGCCACTGGTTATTTCAATGCCCAGATCGGAGATGTCAAAAGCCTCAAAAGCGGGCACAAAAGGTATCCCTGAAATGCGGACGGCATTGCCGGTAAAGGATTTTGTGCCCATGACCGCACCGGGGCCGCCGCCGGCAGCTTCCTTGTACACGACCAGATTGAAATCCAGCGGCACATCCGAAGGCTGGTTTGTAATTAGCGCCAGACAAACTGTGGTGATGGTTGCCGGATAGCTTGGCGGCGCAAACGGGTCGGCTATCTTTCCGTAGACCGCTGATGGATTCCAGCCATAGCCATCCTCGGCCTCGCCATCGTCATGAACAACGATATCGGCCACGCTCGGCTGGCATTCCGCAGCGCTGGGTGCTGATACCTGAAACGGCGAATTGGGCGTGTGTGACAGCAGGCCGCTGTCCCGCAAGCTGGATGCGTGATCTGATTCGGCAACGCCGTACGAAGACAAAGCGAGAGCTGTCGCAAATAACGACACATACAAAAATATTTTTTTCATTGAAGGTCCCTATCCTGAATAATCAACAGCCCCAGCTGATACTTAATCATATCCTTCAAACCAGCCAGGCTCAACTGGAAGCTGCAGCTTCTTCAGGCCGCTCCATTTTCAAAAAGCCCTCGAGCTCGCCCTGAAGTTCGGGCGCAATCTCTTCGGCGTGGGCCAGACGCATGTAGAACAGGGTGAAATAGATGTTCTTGAGCGATTCAACCACTCGCTGAAGCACGGCGCCCAGCAACTTGCACAGCCAGAGGGCCAGCAGCAGCGGAAGCCAGCTGAAATGCCGGCCGTCCAGCCAGGCCGGCGGGCTGTCGCTGAACATTTCGCCCAGATCACCAAAATGAAATGCGGCAATGCTGTCGCCCACCAGCAGGCCGGCGCCGATGGCAAGCACGATGAGCACCGTATAGACGGGCGTGATCAGCGTGCCGGCCGCGCCGCCGGCAATGTCAATGCCGAACACGCCGACCAGGGTTTCGGGCACCGCGTGGCGCAGGTCTTTCATCTTGCCCACACCTTCCTTGAGGCTGCAGTCATCCACGGTAACGGCCGGCGTCAGAAAATGCCGGGCCAGATCCCATACTTCGGTCAGCGCCCACAGAGTGACCTTGACGATGAGCCCCTTGATGCCCTTCGATTCCTGCGCCGCCTTCGAGCCGATATAGGCAAACAGCAGCGAGCACCAGCCCAGCACCCACACCCGGCCGCGCAGCCCGCCCACCCGCTTGCGGGCATCGGCCAGCGAGGCCTTGCGGCCGCGCACGCTCTCGGCCACCAGCCAGCTTTGCGCCATGTCCTGGCGGACGTAGAAAAAATACTTGTAAACAAACATCAGCAGCGCCGCCAGCAGCAGCAGCGTTCCCAGCCCGCCGCGATCGACAGCAATGGCAAAAATGGCGGCAAAGAAAATGGTCACCATGACGGCGGCGTAAACGGCCGCCCGCCGCCAGGGCCCGACAATGCCGGTGTCGCGGCCAACAATGGTGACTGTATTCTTGAGCAAAAAGCCCAGCTGCTTGACGCGCTCGCCCGCGCCCGGCCTGGTGAATTCCTGTGTCATCGGATGTCCTGGCGCAATGATTCATTGCGGCTGTATGGCAACATGCTGCATGGCAGCAGTCCGGCTTGCTTGCCCGCATAAACCCGCCGATGGCAAAATTTCAATGCGCGGCTGGCAAACCTCACGCACCAGTACGAGTTTTCAGAACCGGTTGTGCCACCAAACCGGCCAGCCCTAGCAGGTATTGAAGCCGGCGTCTCCACTCAAGCTGCCCCTGGCCGGGGGTGACGTCTTTATTCCGGCTGCTCAATGACCCTGGCACCGACAGCCGCACCGCCATTATCTGTGCAGTCCTGGTGCGCCAGGTGCAGGT
>DATGSU010000081.1:0-3782 GCA_035302305.1 Wenzhouxiangella sp.
ACGGCAGCGGGCGCGAGGTTGCCTGGATAGATACCGCCACAACCGGCCAGCAGCAGTGGCTGCGCCTGCGCTTTGCGGGCGCCGGCGGTGAGCAGCGCAGCGACTGGCTGCCCTGGCGCACCGGTGGCGAGCTGGGCATGGAGTGGACTGTGAACGGCCACGACGATCTGGTGCTGCGCTTTGTGGACGGCAAGGGACAGCCCACCGGGCTTGAGCTGGTGGTTGTCAAAGACAGCCTTCTGCCGCACAGCGTCAGACAGCCGGGCGGCCGCTGAGCGCACAAGCGGCAGCCCCGTTATCCGCTGGGTATCGGGGCTTCAGGCCGAACATGAAAACCTTGCCCGGGGCTTCTCGGGCAGGGTTTTTTATGGACTAAAAGCGGCGGTTAAAGCTGGCAGACATTTCATTTCCGGCCAGCTTGAAAGGGCCACAAGTCATGCTTTTTCACTTAAAAAAATAATGACAAAAGGCCTATTCAATACTGCTGTTTGAGCTCATAAGATGACCGTTCGTTATTACGGACGATCATCATGCTTAAAATAAAAAACCTTTCCAAAACCTATTCCAACGGCGTTCGGGCGCTCAAGAATGTCAGCCTGGACATTCCGCAGGGCATGTTCGGGCTGCTGGGCCCCAACGGTGCGGGCAAGTCAAGCCTTATGCGCACCATCGCCACGCTGCAGGACCCCGACAGCGGTTCAATTCATCTTGGCGGCAGGGATTTGCTGGCCGACAAGGCGGCAACGCGTCGAATTCTCGGGTATCTGCCCCAGGACTTCGGGGTTTATCCCAGGGTGTCTGTTCAGGACATGCTTGACCACTACGCCATTCTGAAGGGCGTGACCCGGCGCGGTGAACGTCGCGACCTTGTGGCTGCCCTGCTCAAGCAGGTGAACCTGTGGGACGTGCGCCGGCAGAAACTGGGCACTTTTTCGGGCGGTATGCGGCGGCGCTTTGGCGTTGCCCAGGCATTGATTGGCCAGCCGGAGCTCATCATTGTCGACGAGCCCACCGCCGGCCTGGATCCCGAGGAGCGCAACCGTTTTCTCAATCTGCTGGCCGAGATCGGCGAGAAGGTGGTGGTGATTCTGTCCACTCATATCGTTGCCGACGTCACCGACCTGTGTCCGCGCATGGCCATTATCGGCAAGGGCGAGGTGCTGCTCGAAGGCCGCCCGCACGAGGCCATTGACAGCCTGGAAGGGCAGGTGTGGCAGGCTGCGGTCGACAAGGACGGCATTGAAGGCTATCGGCAGCGCCTGACCGTGCTGTCCACCCATTTGAGCCTGGGAAAAATCCGCATTCACGTTCTGGCCGATGCCAGTCCCGGCCCGGAGTTCAGGCCGGTGCCGCCATCGCTTGAAGATGTCTATTTTGCCCGGCTGCTCATGCAGGCCGGCCGGATCGATGCGGCGGAGGCAGCCTGACCATGTGGCGGGAAATGTTTCGATTTGAGCTGCGTCAGCAGCTGCGCGCCCCGCTGCTGTGGACGGTGGCGCTGATATTTGGCCTGCTGGCGTTTGCCGTGGCCACCACCGATGCCGTTGTGGTCGGCGGCAGCTCGGGCGGGGTCTACCGCAATGCGCCGGTGGTGGTTATCAACATGCTGTCCGCGTTTTCCATACTGGCCATGTTCCTGGTGGTGATTTTTGTGGCCGGCGCCCTGCTGCGCGAGTTTGAGCAAAACAGTGCCGACATGACCTTTGCCACGCCTGTCAGCAAGGGCGCATGGTTGGGCGGGCGTTTCGGGGCCGGGTTTATGACCGCCGTGGTCATCATGCTGGTGGTGGCCGCAAGTTTTTGGATTGGCTCGTTCATGCCCTGGCTCGAGGCCGACAGGATTGGCCCCACCCGGCTGGCCGCCTACGCATGGGGCTTTGGCGTCATCGTTATTCCCAACCTGCTGCTGGTCTCGGCGCTGCTGTATTTTCTGGCTGCGCTGACCCGCTCCATGATGGCGACTTATATGGGCGTCATTGCGTTTTTCATTCTCGACCAGATCGCCAGCAGCTTTCTCAAGGAGTTGACCACCCGCAACACCGCCGCACTGCTCGACCCCTTTGGCGGTCATGCGCTGAGCCTGGCAACGCGCTACTGGTCGGTGGCCGAGCGGAACAGCGCGCTGCCCGAACTGACCGGGCTGCTGCTGGCCAACCGCCTGATCTGGGCAGCTGCGGCAGTGGGGCTGCTGGTGCTGTCATACATGGTGTTCAGGCCGGATCATGAAGGCTTCAAACTGAAAATATGGCGGCGCCGCAAAAGAAAGGCCGACAGCGAGCCAGCACTTCAGTCGTCGGCCGAGATTCCATCGGTGACAATTCGCCACGACCGGCGTGCACACTGGCAGCAGTTTGTCTACGGCACGCGCCGCGCGGCGTGGAGCATTGTTCGCGGCGTTCCGTTTCTGGTCATGCTGCTGCTGGGGCTGGCCAATCTCACTGCCACGCTCAGCGCCAGCGAGATGATTTATGGCACCACCGTCTATCCGGTGACCTCCACCATGCTGGAAGCCATGCAGTTCAGCTTCCAGTTTCTGCTGTGGATCATTTTGATCTTTTATTCGGGCGAGCTGATCTGGCGCGACCGCAGTCTTGAAACCAGTGAGCTGAGGGACGCCCTGCCAACCCCCGGCAGTGTCCTGCTGGCGTCGCAGCTGGCGGCGCTGATGGTGGTCATTTTCGTTTTTCTGGCCGTCGGCGCGCTGTGGTGCATGGGCTGGCAGCTGATTCATGGCTACACGCACCTGCAGCCGTTGCTGTATGTGCGCGGGCTGGCGCTTGACGCCATTCCCCTGGCGCTGGTGGCCGTGCTGGCCGTCTTCATGCAGATTCTGGCCAACAACAAGTTCATGGGCTATCTGCTCACCATTGCCGTGCTGGCCACAAGCATTCTGTTTGCCATGATGCACCTGGAAAGCAACCTGTACATTTTTGCCGGCGCGCCCGATGTGCCGTACTCGGACATGAACGGCTTCGGTCATTTCTGGCAGGGTGCGCTGTGGTTTTATGCCTACTGGGGGTTCTTTGCGCTGGGCCTGATCGTGCTCACAGCACTGTTGTGGGTGCGCGGCACCGCTCTGACCTGGAAAATCCGCTTAAGGCTGGCGGCAGCGCGCTTCGGCCCTCCGGCCAGAATCACGCTGGCCGTGGCGCTGGCCGGTTTTGTCGGCACCGGCATCTGGAACTACTACAACACCATGGTGCTCAACGCCTATCTGCCGGCCAGCAAAAGCGAGGCCCGCCAGGCAGACTACGAAAAAAACTATGCCCACTATGCCGATCTGGCCCAGCCGCGCATTGTCCGCGCCAGCGCCGAGGTGGATATTCGCCCCTACGACAGGCGGCTGGCGCTCAAGGGCCACTACCGGCTCGTCAACAGGCACGATAAGCCCATTGACACCCTGTACATGGAATTCGATGCCTTCATGCCCAAAAGCCACAAGGCCATCAGGCAGTGGCGCATGCCTGCGCATGAAATCGAGCACGACAACCCCGAAATGGGCATTCGTGTATTCAGGCTGAACGAGCCGCTGGCGCCGGGGCAGGGCATGGATCTGGAATTTGAGCTGGACTGGCAGCCCAGGGGCTTCACCAACCGGGGCAGCCCGGACGGCCTGGTGGCCAACGGCACCTTTGTCAACAACGCCATGCTGTTTCCGCAGCTGTCCTACAACCGTGGCGCCCAGCTGATCGATCGCAGCAAGCGGCGCAAGCATGGCCTGGACCCCGACCTGCCGCGCATGCCGCCGCTCAGCGACGATGAACAGGCGCGCGCCAATACCT
>DATGSU010000082.1:0-2986 GCA_035302305.1 Wenzhouxiangella sp.
ACAGGCCGAGCTGCTGGGTTTTGAGCACCACGCCCAGGCAAAGCTGCAAACCCGCATGGCGCGCAGCACTGAGCAAATTGAGACGTTTTTGCACGACCTTGCCGGCCGCGCCCGCCCGCTGGCCGAACAGCAGTTTGAAGAGCTGAAGAAATTTGCCCGGCAGCAGGGGGCCGAACAGCCGCTGGCGCCGTGGGACATTCCCTACTGGAGCGAAAAGCTGCGCATCCACCAGCTCGGCTTCAGCCAGGACCAGCTCAAACCGTGGTTCGAGCTCAGCCGCGTTTTTGACGGCGTGTTTTCAACGGCCTCCGAGCTGTTTGGCGTGCGTTTCGAGCGCGACGAATCGGTTGACTGCTGGCACGATGACGTGCAGTTCTTCCGCATGTTCGACCATCAGGACCAGCCGGTGGCCGGGCTGTATCTCGATCTGTACGCCCGCGCGCGCAAATCCGGCGGCGCGTGGATGAACACCTGCCGGGACCGCGTGCGCATCGCCCCGGTCAGCCAGCAGCCCGTGGCCTATCTGACCTGCAATTTCGCCCCGCCCGCCAGCGACAGTCCAAGCCTGCTCACCCACGACGATGTTGTGACCCTGTTCCATGAATTCGGGCACTGCCTGCATCATTTGCTCACCCGGGTTGACGTGCCGGCCGTGGCCGGCATCAGCGGCGTGGAATGGGATGCCGTGGAGCTGCCCAGCCAGCTGCTGGAAGGCTGGGCCTGGGAACGCGAGTCGCTCAACCGCTTTGCGCGCCACATCGATACCGGCCAGCCGCTGCCCGACCAGCTGCTCAAAGGGCTTCTGGCCGACCGCCAGTTTCACGGCGCTCTGGGGCTGTTGCGGCAAATAGAGTTTGCCCTGCTTGATCTGGCCCTGCACACCGCCGGCGACCGCCGGCCGGTTGAAGCCATGCAGCGCATAGGCCGTGAATTTTCAGTGCTGCCCAAACACGAGGAAAATCGCTTCGCGATGAGCTTTCTGCACCTGTTCGACGGCGGCTATTCGGCCGGCTACTACAGCTATCTGTGGGCCGAGCTGCTGGCCCGCGACGGTTTTGAGCTGTTTCGCAAGCAGGGGCTGTTCAACCAGGCCGCCGGCGCCCGGCTGGCCGATGAAATCCTGTCGGTGGGCTCCAGCCGGCCCATGCAGGCATCCTGGCAGGCTTTCCGCGGCCGCGAGCCCCGGCTCGAACCGCTGCTGGAATCCTGGGGCATTGCGGCCTGACCACTCTCAATCACCCGGCGCGGCGCGCCAGCCCAGCACCACAAAAACGCTGCGCCCCGGGCCGGGAAAGTAGCGGTAGTTGCCAAAGGCAAAATCGGCGCGCTCGGCATAGCGCCGGTTGAGCACGTTGCGCAGGCGCAGGTCCACGCGCCAGTGGCGCGTCAAACCATGCCCGGCCGCAAGGTGCACCAGGCTGTGCCCGCCGTAGCGGTGCTCGTTTTCCGCATCCAGCCAGTAGCCGCCGGTGTGCTCCAGCGCCAGCTCGGCCCGGGTATTGGACGAAGGCTTCCACACAATGTCGGCGCTGCCCAGAAAATGCGGTGCCGCCGGCGGATTCCGGCCCGACTGGATGAGCTCGCCGCCGTCCAGGCTGCGGTCAAACCTGTACCAGTGGCGCGCCAGGCTGCCGCGCGCACCCAGTTCGACTGAATTTCCCAGCGGCAGACGCGCCGCAAACTCCAGTCCACGCTGGCCCAGGCGGCCGCTGCTGATATTGAAACCCTGGTTGTCGCGCAGAATCTCGTTGCGCTTGTACTGGAACCAGGCGACCAGCTCCCAGTCAAAAAGCTGTTTTCCCGATACGCCTATTTCGGCTGAATCCAGTATTTCAGGATTCAGATCGGCCACATCCTGGCCGCGCTGCAGCCGGTACAGCTCGGTGGCCTGGGGCGCCCGAAAACCGCGCGCCAGGCGCAGCCAGGCCTGCCCGAAAGCCCCGCGATGGCTGACGGTGAATTCGGGCGCCAGCTCAAAAAAGTCATCGCTACGGCTGGCCGGACGGTTGTACAGGCAGCCGCCCATGTCGCAGGCGCTGCCGTCGTCGGCCAGATTGCCGGGTGCCATGCGGTTTTTGTAGTCGTAGCGTATCCAGTCGGCGTGCACGCCGGCGCGCAGCGACCAGCCTTCAGACCATTCCAGCCGGTGCGCCACATAGCCGCCGGCACGCTGGCCGTCCACCACATAGTCATAGTGCCGGCCCACGGGCCGTATGGCCGCCACCGGCGGGGCGGCGTCATCGGCCGGGCGGTCCTGAAACTGCTCCAGATCACCACGAAAGAGCTCGGCATCGGCGCCCCACTGCCAGCCGCCGGCGCTTTCCAGGTCAAGCTGCAGCCCGGCCGAGGTCTGGCCGTTGTGCTCCAGCGGCTTGCCGGGCAGATAATGCTGGCGAAAGTCCATGGCCGAGCGGCGCGCAAACAGGCTTAGCCGACGCTCGCCGCCCTGCTCGTCCAGCCACTGCCGGCGGGCAATCAGCCGCAGCGCATCGGCCTGGCGCCAGGCTTCCGGGTTGTTGTTGCCGCGCCGCAGCACAGGGTCGGCATAGGCATTGCGGCCCAGCACGTAGCCGGCCGTGTCCTGGTCCAGGCGCGCCGCGCTGAGCAGACCGCGCCAGTCGCCGGCAGCGTACTGAACGGTGGCCAGCTGGTGATTGTATTTTTCATCCACGCGAAAGCTGCCGCTGTCCACGGCGGTAAAGTCGGCGCCCAGCTGCCCCGGCCCGGCAGCGCCGGCCAGCTGGCCCGTCAGCCGGTAGTAGTCATCACTGCCGGCCTCCATGGACAGGCGGTTGTGCCCGCCCGACAGGTCAAGCCGCGGCACGATGTCGATCACGCCATGCAGGCCGCCCGACGCATGCCCTATGCCGCCCGGCCCGCGCAGCACGCTCACCGCCTCGGCCTGGGCCAGATTCACTTCAAACAGGTTGTTGGCGTTGCAAAACCCCGGCGGGCGTATGGGCACGCCGGCTTCCAGAATCAGCAG
>DATGSU010000083.1:0-7642 GCA_035302305.1 Wenzhouxiangella sp.
GTGGGTCGGCTCTTCCAGCCTTCAGGAAATTCGCCATGCATTGCGAACTTCACACCAGCTGGAAAGTGGCCGTCCCTGGGGTCAATAAGTAGGGACAAGGCATATTACGTTCCCGCTGGCGAACACCGCAGAGAGCGCCTGCCTCCAGTCTAGCCCCGCTCAAGCGCGCGATCAAGTCGATCGGCCAAATCACGCACGCGCAAGTCCACCTGTTCATGCCTTGCCTTGAGCTGCTGCCGCAGCCTGAGCACTTCTTCAGCCAGGTTGAGCGCCGCCATCACGGCAATCTTGTCCATGGAGGTAATCTTGCCGCTGTCGCGGATGCCGCGCATTTTCTCGTCCAGAAAAAGAGCGGACTCCATCAGGACGCGGCGCTGATCGGGCGCGCACATGACGCGGTATTCGCGCTCAACGATGCGAACGGTCAATGGTTCGGGGGATTTGCTCATGGCTGACCTGCCTCTTCCAGCGCCTTGAGACGCTCAATCATGGCTTCAACCCGCGAACGGGCCTCTTCGTTGCGGCGCACCAGTGCGGCGCGCTCGGTGACCAAAAGCTCCTGACGGGCCAGCAGTGAACTGTTTTCATCCTCCAGCAGCTCAACGCGGTCAACCAGCTCGGTGATGCGCTGCTCAAGGCGATCGATGTCCTGCACCATGCGCTCAAGCGATTCCATACCGTCCCCATTGTTATTCGGTTTTCAGCTATTTAACCATAAAAGCTGTCAAGCTGCTTTACAACCGGCTCAAGCGTCTGCCGGCCGGTGATAAACTGACCGCCCGTTTCACACTATCCTTGATCATGAGCAGCACCAATGAAACCCGGCTGGCCTGGCTGCTGGCCCTGGCGGCCGACAGCGCCCCGCAATCCGTCTCCGAAACCCACGGTGTGATCACCGGGCTTTTGTGCGGCAAGCCCGCCCAGGATGAAAACGAGCTCGCCACCCATCTGGCCGCGCTGCAAATGGGCGACTGGACATCAGACCGGATTGTCGATGAAATCGGCCCCGCGCTGCGGCAGCTGCGCAGCGAGCTGGACTCGCCCACCATGAGCTTTCAGCCCCTGCTGCCCACCGACGAGCGCGCGCTGGAAGAGAGAACCCTGTGCCTGGCGCACTGGTGCTCGGGTTTTCTGGCCGGCTTCGGCGCCGCCGAGCCCACCATACGCTCCGATGAAGCCCGCGAAGCGCTGCACATGATTGAGCAGATTGCCCGCGCCGGCACCGATTCCGATGCCGACCAGGAAGCCGAGGAAACCGCCTACGCCGAACTGGTCGAGTTTGTGCGCATGGCCATTTTGCTGCTGCGCGAGGAATGCCGGGGCAGCGCCATCACCCATTGACGGCCTGAATTCATGATCAAGCAACAGGAATTTTTGCGCCGCCGCCAGCGCCTGATGCAGGAAGTCGGCGAAGACGCGCTTGTTATCGTGGCCGCCGCCCCCCACAAGCTGCGCAACGGCGACACTTTCTACCCCTACCGGCAGGACAGCGACTTTCTTTACCTGACCGGCTTTTGCGAACCGGAAGCGCTGCTGGTGCTGCGCCCCGGCCACGCCGGCGCGCGCCAGGTTCTTTTTTTGCGCGAGCGCAACCCGGAACGCGAACGCTGGGACGGCAAGCGCCTGGGGCTGGCCGGCGCCCGGTCGCAGCTGGAAATGGACGACGCCTTTCCCATCGGCGACCTGGGCGATATCCTGCCGGCCATGCTGGAAGACTGCCGGCGCGTATATCATCTGGTTGGCAAGCATGCCGACATGGATGCCCGCCTTTTGGGCTGGCTCAAACAGCTTGACGACCGCCAGCCCGAAATCGTGCCGCTGGAGCCGGTATTGCACGAGCAGCGCCTGATCAAGTCCCACGACGAGATCCGCTGCATGCGCCGCGCCGCAAAGGTTTCAGCCGCCGCCATCACGCGCGCCATGCGGGCCTGCCGCCCGGGCATGACCGAGGCCGGGCTGACGGCCGAGCTGGTGCATGAGTACACCCGCAACGGCTGTCCGCCCGCCTATCTGCCCATCGTGGCCGGCGGGCAAAACGCCTGCATACTGCATTATGTTGACAACAACCAGCCCCTGCCCGGCGACGGCCTGGTGCTGATTGACGCCGGCTGCGAGCATTTGGGCTATGCGGCCGACATTTCGCGCACTTTTCCCGTCAACGGCCGCTTTTCCGCCCCTCAGCTGGCCCTTTACAACATTGTCCTGGAGGCCCAGCGGGCCGCCATAGAGCACGTGCGGGCCGGCCAGCCCTTCGAGGCCTTTCACGACGCGGCCACGCGCATTCTCACCCGGGGGCTCATCGACCTGGGCCTGCTTGACGGCAGCCTGGATGAAAACCTGGAAAACGGCCGCTACCGACGCTTTTACATGCACAAGACCGGCCACTGGCTGGGCCTGGACACCCACGATGTCGGCGACTACCGCATCGAGGGGCAGTCGCGCGTGCTCGAAAAAAACATGGTGGTCACCGTCGAACCGGGGCTGTACATTGACGATGGCGATGACATCCCTGCGCATTTTCGCAACATCGGCATTCGCATCGAGGACGACATCCGCGTCACCGACGGCGACCCCGAGAACCTGACCGACGCAGTGCCGTCAGACCCCGAAAAAATCGAGGCGGTCATGCAGTCATGAGCGACTTTGACATCATCATCATCGGCGGCGGCCTGGCCGGTTCGGCGCTGGCCATCGGCCTTGCGCAGGCCGGGCGCAGAATTGCCCTGGTCGAGGCCTTTCAGCCCCGCGCGGACAGCCGCCCCAGCTTTGATGACCGCACGCTGGTGGTCAACGCCGCCTCGCTCAATATTCTCGGCCACCTCAACGTGCTGGACGATGCGCTGCATACCCAGCCCCTCAGGCGCATCGAAATAAGCCGCGCCGGCGCACCCGGCCACCTGACCCTCAACGCCGCTGACTTCGGCCACGCGCGCTTTGGCGCCGTCATCGTGGCCCGCGAACTGGGCGCCGCCCTGCTGCGCCGTCTTGATGCAAGCGATCAAATTGAAACCCTGTGCCCGGAGCGCCTCAAAGACATTCGGCAAACGCCCGATCATGTTGAAATACTGCTTGAAAGCGGCAGACGGCTGACCTGCAAGCTGCTGGTTGGCGCCGACGGCAGCGGTTCGCTGACCCGTCGCCTGGCCGGCATTGCCAGCACCACCAGCAGCTACAACCAATCGGCCCTGGTGTTCAATGTGCACAGCCCCGGCCGGCCGGGCGACACGGCCTTCGAGCGCTTTGCCCGCGGCGGACCGCTGGCGTTTCTGCCCCAGCCCGACAAGCGCCTGGGCGTGGTGCTGGTCGATCTCACCGAAGTCATCGATGGAATCAAGGCTGTTGACGACCGCGCGCTGACAGCGCTGCTGGCCCGGCGCAGCGGCTGGCCGGCCGAAAAATTCTCGTCGCCCGGCAAGCGCGTCAGCTACCCGCTGGCGCTCACCCGCACCCGGCGCCCGCTTTCCACCCGAACCGCCATCGTTGGCAACGCCGCCAATACGGTCAACCCGGTTTCGGCCCAGGGCTTCAACCTGGCCCTGCGCGACGTGGCCGCCCTCATCGACCACGCCGCCCCTGCCCAGGACCCCGGCACACCCGCAGTTCTGGAAGCCTGGTTTGCCGACCGGCACGCCGACCAGGCCGCCACGGTGCGCTACACCGACACCCTGGCGCGGGCGTTTTCAAACCCGTCCATGCTGATGCGCACGGGCACCAGCCTCGGGCTGATGGCCCACGCCGCCTGGCCTGCGCTGCAAAAAAGGCTGGTGCGCGCAGCCATGGGCTTTCGTGAACCGGTCAGCACGCTGGCCAGGGAGCACCGACCGTGAGCGCAGACGTTGACATTGTCGTGGTTGGCGGCGGCGTGGCCGGCGCCAGCGCCGCCGCGCTGCTGGCCAGCAGCGGCCGCAAGGTGGCCCTTGTCGATCAGCGCCGCCCGCAGGCCATTGAGCCCGAAGCCCCGCTGGCGCCCCGGGTGGTGGCCATTTCACCGGGTGCCCGCGAGGTGCTGGACGCCGCCGGCGCCTGGCAGCGCATGCCCGCACAGCGCCTGGGCCCGTATGATCGCATGCAGGTGTCTTCCGGCTCGGGAGAAATCACCTTCAGGGCCTCCGAGCACGGCCTTGAATACCTGGGCTGGATTGTTGAAATCCCGCTTATGCAGGCCGCGCTTTGGCAGGCTCTGGAAAGCAGCGATGCCCACCCGGTTACACTGCTTGCGCCCGCCTCGGTCACCGGCTTTGCCATGCGCAAGCGCCACGTGCGCATCGAGTTTGACGACGGGCGCATTGTGCGCGCCGGCCTGCTGGTGGCCTCCGACGGCGCCCGCAGCCGCCTGCGCCGCCTGGCCGGCATGGAAACCGACAGCTGGCACTACAACCAGCGCGCCCTGGTCACCCACGTCACAACCGAAAAACCCAACCGCGGCATCGCCTGGCAGCGCTTTACCGAGCACGGCCCGCTGGCCCTGCTGCCGCTCCCCGGCGGGCGTTCATCGGTGGTCTGGTCGCAGCCGGCCCGGCGGGTGGAACAGCAGCACAAGCTGGACGACAATGCGTTTCTGGCCGCCATCAATGCCGGCCTAAACAGCCCGTTCGGGCAGATTCTCGAGGCCACGCAGCGCTTCAGCTTCCCGCTTGTTCGCCGCCAGAGCCGGCTGATGGTCCACGACCGGCTGGTGCTGCTGGGTGACGCCGCCCGCAATATCCACCCGCTGGCCGGCCAGGGGCTCAACCTGGGGCTGATGGACGCCGCCGCCCTGGCCCAGTTGCTGGACGAATGCAGGGATGACAGCGACCTGCAGCCGGCCCTGGCGCGCTATCAGCGCTGGCGGCAGGGAGCCGGAGCCGGCATCATCGACGGCGTTCACTTCATCAACGAGCTGACGGCGCCTGCAGCCGGCCGCGCGCTGGCCGGAGCGGGTTTTTCACTGGCCGCCCGCCTGTGGCCGGCGCGCCAGCTGTTTGTCGAACAGGCCTGCGCCATCGATCGCGACAGCCCCAGGATTGCGCGCCGCGCCGGACAATGAAACGTTCTGCACCGCTCAACGCCGGGCTGCTGGTTCTGGCCGGCGCCATCATGCTCAGCTTTGCCGGCATCTTCGCCCGCCTCAGCGACATGCCGCCCACCGCCTCGGGCTTTTACCGCATGGCCTTTGGCACGCTGGCGTTTGCCGGCCTGTTGCTGGCGCGCCCGGAAACGCGGGCCGGCTGGCGCGACAACTGGGCCGGCTCCGCCCTCATCGGCCTGTTTTTTGCCGGCGATATCTGGATATGGCACCGCGCCATTGAATACATCGGGCCGGGCCTGGCCACGCTGCTGGCCAATTTCCAGGTATTTGTGCTCACCCTCATTGGCGTGGTGTGGATGCGCGAGCGGGTCGGCTGGCGATTTGCGCTGGGCCTGGCGCTGGCCATGGGCGGGCTGTGGCTGCTGTTTGGCAGCGACTGGCACAACCTGCCGCCCGACTACCGAACCGGCATCGTTTTCGGCCTGCTGGCGGCCCTGGCCTATGCGCTGTATCTGCTCAGCCTGCGCGGCTTTCAGATCCGGCATGCGCATATCCGTCCCGAAGCGCGCCTTTTGCAGTCCACTTTTTTCTGCGCCCTTCTTTTGGGCGCGGCCAACCTGGCCGAAGGCAACAGCTTTGTCATTCCCGACGGCATGGCGCTGCTGTGGCTGGTTTTGCTGGGCCTGGTTTGCCAGATGCTGGGCTGGCTGGTGATTACGCGCGGCATGCCGGTGCTGCCGGCTGCGCTCGTCGGCCTGCTGTTGCTGCTGCAGCCGGCCTCGGCCGTGCTGTGGGATTTTCTGATTTTCGGGCTGCGTCTCAGCTGGCTGCAAATGGGCGGGCTGGCGCTGGCCCTGATGGGCATCTATCTGGGCCTGCGCGCCACCGGCAGAAACCGCCGGTCGGGAAATTCTACAGCTGCCAGTTGACCGGGCCGGCCCCGTTTTCTTCCAGCCAGCGGTTGGCGCGCGAAAAATGCCGGCAGCCAAAAAACCCGCGGTGGGCCGACAGCGGCGAGGGATGCGGCGCCTCCAGCACCAGGTGGCGCTGCCTGTCCACAAGCGCCGCCTTTTTGCGGGCATGGCTGCCCCACAGCATGAACACCACGCGCGGGCAGCGTTCATTAACCGCCCGCAGCGCGGCATCGGTCAGGCGCTCCCAGCCCCGGTCGCGGTGCGACGCCGGCTGCCCGCGCTCCACGGTCAGCACCGTGTTGAGCAGCAAAACGCCCTGCTCCGCCCACGCCTGCAAATGCCCGTGGGCCGGCGGCGGCAGCCCCAGATCCGACTCAAGTTCCCTGAAAATGTTGCGCAATGACGGCGGCGTTTGCACGCCCTCGCCCACCGAAAAACACAGGCCGTGCGCCTGGCCGGGGCCGTGATACGGGTCCTGGCCGAGAATGACCACCCTGACGCGCGACAGCGGCGTGGAGTCAAACGCGCTGAAAATCTGCCGGCCCGGCGGATAAATGACCGCCCCCTGGCGGCTGCGCTCAAGCAGAAAGGCGCGCAGCCGCTGCATGTAGTCCTGCTCAAATTCCTCGCCCAGCGCGTCCAGCCACTCCGGGTGCAGTTTGATTTTCCGTTTCTCGGCCTTCATGTACTCTCCGGCAGGCGTTTTCATGCCGCAGCGCGGCAGCGGCTGTATTTGCCGGCCCACGGCCGGCGGCAAAAGCTATCATTGTCGCGCCGTCCACATCATCAATCAAATGGAGTAATTGCATGACCATCAAGACCGACGCGGTCATAGTCGGAGCCGGCCCGGTGGGTATCTTTCAGGTATTCGAGCTGGGTCTTCTTGGTCTCAAGGCCGAGCTGATCGACAGCCTGCCCCAGGTGGGCGGGCAGTGCGCCGAGCTGTATCCCGAAAAGCCCATCTACGACATTCCCGCCTGGCCGGTGATCTCGGGCCAGCAGCTGACCGACAAACTGATGGAGCAGATCGAACCCTTCAACGCCGGCATTCACCTGAAACAGCGGGTAGAGAAATTCGAGAAAAAGGACGACGGCCGCTTTCATGTCGTCACCAGCAAGGGCACGGAATTCGACGCCGGCGCCGTCATCATTGCTGCCGGCCTGGGCGCATTTCAGCCGCGCCGCCTGCGCGCCAGGGGCGTGGACCAGGTCGATGAAAGCCTGGTGCACTACCGCGTTCTGCGCCGCGAGGACTTTCGCGGCAAGCGCCTGATCATTCTGGGCGGCGGCGATTCGGCCCTCGACTGGACCATGGATCTGGCCGACATTGCCGAGTCCATCGAGCTGGTGCACCGCCGCGCCGAATACCGCGGCGCCGCCGCCTCGGTGGACAGGGTGCGCGAGCTGGCGCGGCAGGGCAAGGTGCGCGAGCACCAGGGCATTGTCACCCAGGTCAACAGCGTCGATGGCCGGCTGCAAAGCCTGGAATGCATGGATCTGGAGCGCAACACGTTCACCGTCGAGGGCGACGAGGTGCTGGTCTTCTGGGGCCTGTCACCCGATCTGGGGCCCATTGCCAACTGGGGCCTGGACCTGGAAAGAAAACAGATTCCGGTCGACACGGAAAAATTCCAGACGTCCATTGAAGGCGTGTTTGCCGTCGGCGACATCAACACCTACCCCGGCAAGAAGAAGTTCATCCTGTCGGGCTTTCATGAAA